>JAEEHW010000116.1 GCA_016281055.1 Prevotella sp. | reverse complement strand
GGTGTATTCCACGTCCTTGTCGCCCATGACGTAGCACTTTACAGTCTTGGCGGTCTTTGCCGTAACGTAAATGACGCGTGCGTTGTCTTTCAGTGTACCGTCGTTCTTGTATGCACCGATACCTTCGGTCATGCCTATGTGTGCAAAGCCGGAACGGTCATGCGGAGCTGCATAGAAAACATCTGATTCAGCCTCCGAACCGGTGCTCGAAACTACTTTAAACTGGTACTGTCCGGCCTTAAGTCCCACCATGTCGGCGCGGCCGTAATTGGAATACAGGCGCACCAGTTCCTTGTCCATCTGCACGTAGGTGCCACCGGCTGGACGATAATAGACGGTGTAGGTGGCACCAGCCTCGCGAGCCCATGTCACATATCCGCTTTCGAACCATCCCTTAGTGTCTTGGATAGTCACTGCGCCCATAGCCTGCATAGAACAAAACAGTCCTGCAAGCACAAGCATCAGTGTGTGTAATGTCTTTCTCATAGTCAGTCTTTAATGTATTAGTTAGTTGTCGTTATGTTCTTTTTTATTTATACATTCATTTCCCTGCAAAATGCAAAGTTACGATTTTTTTTTCGTTATCACAAAGATAAATACAAAAAACTGCTTTCGGAATAAAAAACAAGGTTTAAAATCCAAAACGGCTTCCCACCGAAAAACCGACATTTCGGCAAATGTTAAAAATGTAAAGTTTTCTTAACGCGGTGTAAAAGCTATCATATTGCATAGTAAAAGCTATCATATTACTGCACTATCTGATAGCTATTGCACCCTAAAATCAATGCTTTTACAACATAAAAAGGCGTTGATTAATGCACAATGCATAATGCACAATGCACGATTATTACGGACAACTCGCATTTTTTGTTTTGTATGACATAATTGTGCATTGTGCATTTTGCATTATGAATTGAAAAAAGCGTTTCAAGGCCCCTCTGTTGCATCGTACCCCTTTTGTGGGATGTTTGTCCACCACCCTATTTCAACACCCCTTAAAATGAGTTTTCTAAACAGTGGAGAAATCGAACAATATTTTTTCAGGAGTGATAGTAGAGTAAAAAGGACAAAAGATTCGCTTTATACTACATACTTTTTTATTATGGGTATCTGATTGAGTATGGCAGACGATGCGTATGACAGTACAGCTATGACAATAGTAACTACTGGGACGGCATACGATGGGGAGAAGTGTAATGCATCTATATGGACGCTTCTCAGAAACTCCAACCACAAAATATGTATGAGATACGCCCCAAAACTGTAGTTCGACAACTTGACGATAACTTTTCTATAGAATTTGTTATAACTGAAAGAACTGTATTTGAAAAAAACGAATATGGCCATGGAGAGGAAACACACGTTAATGGTATTGTATTCATAAAACTGTTCTGTCAAAGTACTTGTACATAACGAATATTTCCGCGTGAAATAAACGGTCATGACATATCCCATGATTCCTAACAAATAGACTATCATTCTGCGTTTATTTATAATCATACACTGATTGAGATAATAGCCCAGAATGAAATAACAAGCATAACATGCCAATACTTCTGGCTGTATTTTGACAATCGTTCCATCAATAAGGGTTCTAAGATGTATCAAGGATAATGTTTCTTCACTTAACGAAACCGCATTGACTAAGACTGACACAAAAGTTACGACAAACATAAAAAACAATGACAGACAAACGAAATGCTTTCTGGCTGAAGTGTTTTGTGCTATTGATTTCAATATTGGTATTGACATATATAAGCCTATCAGCATCGGTATGAACCACAAATGAAATTTCCTTCCACTCAATACATAAATAAGCGTTGAGGGATGGCACACAATATCTTTTAGACATGGTATTATGTCATTACTTGAATCTGACACATAATAAACGACACACCATACCACATAAGCAACAGCTAACCTCAAGATGTTCTTCTTGTAAACATTCCGCATTGAAACATCACGGCCCAGAAACAAGGCTCCACTAATCATTACAAATACAGGTACGCACCACCTCACCATGCTGTCGTACACATTGCATATTTCCCATTCCACAGAGCCGACAGGATAATCCATCACACCACCTGCAGACACATGTAGCATTATCATTGCCAATATGGAGAAAATGCGGAGATAGTCAAAAAAAATGATTCGTTGCTGTTTACCTGTATGCATAATATGCGTCTATTGGGTTCTACATAATCACACAAAAGTAAGCAAAAGAAACGAAACATGCAAATTTTCAAAAAGAAAAGTTTTGTCGGATTAGAAAAAGTTCGTAATTTTGCAATGCAATATCATGTCAAGTATAATTCGGAAGAGCAGAATATTTGAATGAGCAATACTATGATTGAAGATATACTTAGCCGCCTGCGCCATGAGATGAACGCAGAGGGCATCGATGCAATTATCTTTCCTACCAGCGACCCGCACGGCAGCGAACACGTGGCAGGGCACTGGCAGGCACGGCGATATGTCAGTGGGTTCACTGGCTCGGCTGGCACCGCAGTGATAACACAGAAAGAGGCAGCACTGTGGACTGACTCGCGATACTTCCTGCAAGCAGAAAAGGAACTCTGCGGCACGGAATACCAAATGATGAAGGAAGGATTGGAGGGCACACCGAGCATCACAGAGTGGCTGTTGAGGAAAATGTCGGCCGCTGGTGGTACATGCGTGGCTGTGGACGGCATGCTGATGCCATACGACAAGGTGACAGAGATGCAGCAGGAACTCAATCGCATAGGAGTGACCATGCGCACCAACTACGATGCCATGCGCATGATATGGCCAGACAGACCGGCGCTACCTGCATCAGAGATATACCCAGTAACGAACAGTGGAATTACAGACACGCCGACGAAACTACACCGCATACGCAAGGCAATGCACGAGCATCTTGCCGAGGCATACGTGGTGACAGACTTGATGAGCATTGCGTGGGTACTGAACCTGCGCGGCGATGATATACCGATGACACCCGTGTTCATTTCTTTCCTATATGTCACTGCTGACGAGGCCATACTATTTTGCAACGGCACACTGACCAACGAAGCACAGAAGGCCATACAGGGCAAGGGCGTTACAGTAAGACGTTACAATGAGTTCCTTCCATATATAAAACAACAGGATGTACGCACACTGTGCGACAGTCAGACCACCAGCTACACCATATATCAGAGCATTAAGCATGCCGTAAACGTGCCTTCGCCGATACTTGAGATGAAGGCCGTGAAGGATGAAGGCGAGACGGAAGGATTCCGCCAGTCTATGCTTCTCGACGGTGTGGCAATGGTAAAGTGGCTCAGGTGGCTGAAGCCTGCCGTAGAGGCTGGAGGTCAGACAGAAATAAGCGTCAGCGACAAACTGGAGCAACTGCGCCGCGAAGCAAAGGAGTTTTGCGGCCTTTCTTTCTCCACCATCAGCGGCTACAATGAGCACGGAGCAATAGTACACTACACCGCATCGCCAGAGAGCAATGCCACGTTAAAACCAGAAGGACTGCTGCTCGTTGACAGCGGAGCGCAATACACCTGCGGTACCACCGACATCACACGCACCATAGCCCTTGGGCCGGTCACCGATGAGATGCGCCATGCCTACACCTATGTACTGAAGGCACACATTGCACTTGCGACAACACCGTTTCCCGAAGGCACCAACGGCACACTACTCGACAGTGTGGCACGCTCCGTGATGTGGCGCGGCGGACTGCACTACATGCACGGCACCGGTCACGGCGTAGGATGGAGACTGTGCGTGCATGAAGGACCGCAGGGCATCAGACAAAACTGGTGTCCCACACCACTGCGCCCCGGCATGACAGTAACCAACGAGCCTGGCGTATATATAGAAGGAAAGTTTGGAGTGAGAACAGAGAACATGATGATGGTTGCGCAATGCACAATGCATAATGCACAATGCACAATTGGCTGCGCACGAAAAGTGAATCCGCATGGTAACTGTGCATTGTGCATTATGCATTGTGCATTACATCTTACTCCTTTAACCCTCTGTCCCATCGACACTACACCGCTTGATCTCTCACTGATGACCGCAGAGGAACGTCTGTGGCTCAACGAATATCATGCACATGTTCGCGAGGCATTGATGCCGCTGCTTACCGACGATGCAGACCGCAGATGGCTCGAAGAGGCAACAAAAGAGATATAGAAACGAATCACACCCGATTATGAAAAAGAAGAATAGCACAAGATTATGGACACTGTTTGCTGCCATAGTCATCTGCAATGTCATGGCGTTTGGACAGCCACGCCCTGACGACCCATCGCAGTTCGTAAATATCACCGACATCGTTCCCGATGCCATACTGGAGATACGATATTTCAGCACATACAATTTCGTAGGCGAACGCATCGATGGTTATAAAGAACCCACAGCACTGCTGACACGCGAAGCAGCCGACAGCCTGAAAGCCGTCAGCGACGATGTTATGGCCCTGGGCTATCGTCTGAAGATATATGATGCTTACCGCCCACAATGCGCCGTTGACCACTTCGTGCGCTGGGCAAGCAATATCGACGACACACGCATGAAACAATACTTCTACCCCGACCTGCACAAAGGAGTACTGTTTGAACAGAACTACATAGCGGCAAAGAGCGGTCACACACGCGGTTCCACCGTTGACCTCACGCTATTTGACATGACCACGGAAAAGGAACTTGACATGGGCGGCACCTTCGACTGGTTCGGCCCTGAGAGCCACCCGGGGTTCTGCGGCAACCCAGCCACCGGCAAATACGATGGAAACAACAGCAAGTCACCTTCCAATCGCAGCATTACCGCTGAGCAGTTCCAGAACCGCATGATTCTCCGCGCCGCCATGATGCGTCACGGTTTCAAACCTATCAGCAGCGAGTGGTGGCACTTTACACTGCGCAACGAACCTTTCCCCAAGACATACTTCACATTCCCTGTAAAACAACTTACGAAAGAATAAGGGGGGAGATGTTAGTTCATGTATAAACAAAGCCGGAGGCCTTATAAAAGGTCCTCCGGCTTCTTCTTATTTGCAATATAATGTAGTGGTAGCATTCGTAAGCCCATTACTCTGGGCGGTTATTGTTACTGTGCCATCCTTGCCGTTGTTCTGTACTACGAGGAGGCACTTGCCATAGAAGGCACGGCGCTTGTTGTCCTTAAAACGTTCCATGGATATGGGTGAACCGTTATCAACGCCAGCAATGAAGGCTGCACCTTCGACATTGAAGTTTATCAGGTTTGAGGCATTGGGACACAGGTTACCATCCTTGTCAACCACCTCAACGGTGATGAATGACAAATCACGTCCGTCGGCAGTGATGACGCTGCGGTCGGGGGTGAGTCGCACTGTAGCAGGCTTGCCGGCGGTGCGGATAATCTGCGAGCGCACGACGTTGCCGTTCTTGCGTGCTACGGCAAGGAGTTCGCCCGGCTCATACTTTACGCGCCAGCAAACAGGTGATGCGTTGGCAGCTGTCAGCAAAGAACCGTTCAGCGGTTTGCCGTTAAGGTAGAGTTCCACGCTGTCTGCCTGGTTGTAATACGCCCATACGTCAACATATCCGTCATCAGACATGCGACTGGGTTCTATGCCTTCACCGGCGTATGTCTCACTGCCGAAATTCCAGTGTGGGAAGACGTGCAGAACAGGCGTGTCGGTCAGCTGACTTTGATACAGGTAATACACATCCTTCGGGAAACCGGCAAGGTCAACGATGCCGAAATAACTGGAGCGTGCCGGCCATCCGTATGGCGTCGGCTCACCGATATAGTCGAAGCCCGTCCAAACAAATTGTCCGCATATCCACGGGTATTTGCGCATCAGTGCAAGGTTCTCGGCTTCGGTGTTGCCCCATGGCACATGGCAGTTGTCATAACTTGAGCAGGAGAAAGTCTCGTCATAGAAAGGTATGTCCCACCGAACCGGCCATATATACATGGAATCACTCTTTTGACGATAGTAGCCACGAGTCATCAGCGACGAGTTGGATTCCGTGATGATGAACGGCATACCGGGGAAATTCTGCTTTACATCGGGTATGTTCTGATTGTGGTAGTTGTAACCTATGACATCGAGGGCATCTGCCTTAAACAGATGGTTGTTCTTGTCAGGCTCGTTGCATCCTGACGTAATGGGACGAGTAGAATCAAGTTCTCGTACGAAGTCAGCAAGTTTCTTGCATAACAGCGAGTTGACGGACATAGTGCCGTTCTCTTTTGCAAGCATTTCCTTGGAATGACCGAAATTGAGAATGAGGTTGGCTTCTTCGAGCGACAGCGTGTCGGCATTGGCATCGCTCCACTGCTCCAGTACCTCGTTGCCTATGCTCCAGATAGCCACGCATGGATGGTTGCGGTCACGGCGAATGAAATCTGTGAGGTCGCGCTCATGCCACTCGTTGAAGAAACGTGCATAGTCGCATGCTGTCTTTTTCTTACGCCACATGTCGAAAGCCTCATCCATGACGATGAAACCCATCTCGTCACACAGGTCAAGCAATTCAGGTGCCGGTGGGTTGTGGCTGCACCTGATGCCATTGAATCCTGCAGCCTTCAGTATCTCCAACTGGCGTTCAATGGCACGACGGTTGACGGCAGCACCAAGGCAACCGAGGTCATGATGGTTGCAGACACCCTGTATCTGTATATGCTCGCCATTGACGAAGCATCCCTCTGAAGTAAACTTTATGTCACGTATGCCGAAGCGTGTGCTGTATTCATCGAGCAGTTCATTCTTCGCATTGTATATCCTTGTGACAGCAGTATATAGATAAGGAGACCGCGTGCTCCACAGATGCGGAGACTGCACGTTGAGCAATGAAGAACCGCTTGCTATCTCCTTGCCTGTGGCATCATAAACAGAATTCCTTATGGTGATGTCATCATTTTTAGGATTGACCACATCAACGGCAATGTTTACTGTAGCACTCTCCTTGCTTACCACTGGCGTGGTGATATATGTGCCGTCCTGTGCTACGTGTATGGCATTGGTCTTTGTAAGCCACACGTTACGGTATATGCCACATCCAGAATACCAGCGTGAGTTAGGTTGGTCGGAGTTGTCAACGCGAACCTTTATCTCGTTGTCCTTGCCGTACTTCAGATATGGAGTAAGGTCGTATGTGAACGAGATATATCCGTATGGGCGTGTGCCGAGCTCCTTGCCGTTTATCCACACGGTGGCGTTCATGTATGCACCGTCGAATGTGATGCGCACAGCCTTACCCTTGTCGCCCTTATCGACAAAGAATTTCTTGGAATACCATCCTATGCCTCCTGGCAGTGCACCACCGCCAGTTCCCGAAGGGTTGTCTTTGCTGAAATCGCCATATATAGCCCAGTCGTGCGGCAAGGTTACGGACTGCTCCGCCTCCCCCTCAAGATGAAAGCGCCAATCGTTGGTGAAAAGCTCACGTCCGGTATCCTGTGCCATAGTGGTCATCGCTGGAATGAATAGCGATAAAAGCAGTGTCGCAACGGTTTTCCTCATACTGCAGTTCATTGTTCCATTAGAGTTTCACCACTTTCTTCTTTCCGTTATACTTCACCACGATGCCGTTTGCCTCCGGGTCGTAACCCTTTGGCGACTGCTTGCCGCAGAATACCACGGTGAAGGTACGTTTTTGCAGCATGCCTGGGAAACTACCCTGACGGTCACCGATGGTCAGTGTCTTGTGTGTGTCGTCGTAGCACAGCTGTATGTTGGCGTAACGTCCGGCCTCGTAACCATAGTTCGTGCCTTCGTCTTCATATAGGTTGAACTCACCGTCGGCTCCTTCATACACGAAGATGCGGATGTTTTCGGCTTGTTTCTCCTGTGTATATTCCATCTGCGGACCGAGCGGAATGATGCTGCCGCCGCGCACAAGCAACGGTATGCGCTCGTATGGAGCAGCCAGTGTCTTTGTCTCGCCGCCCTGACTGACTACGCCGCCGGTATAGAGATCGTACCACACAGAGCCCTTCGGCATATACACCTCACGCTGGCGCTCACCATATTTATATATAGGGTTGACCATGATGGCGGGGCCGAACATAAACTGATACGGGATATTGAGCGCATCCTTGTCATGGGCAAAGTCCATTGCGAGCGGACGCATGATGGTATAGTCATCAAAGTGTACTGCCGCAGCAAGAGAATAGATGTATGGCATGAGCCTGTAACGCATGTCGAGGCACTGCCTTATCACTTCGTATGCAGGATGTCCCTCTGGGGCTATATTCCAGGGTTCGCGGAAAGGATACTGTCCGTGTACACGGTACATCGGGGCAAACATTCCCATTTGGTGCCAGCGCACATTGAGCTCGCGCCATTCCTTCATGTCATCATTCTCCACGCCCTGATGGTCGAATGCTTCCTGTGCCTTGAAGTAGCGTGTCTCTACAGAGAATCCACCGATGTCCTGGCTCCAGTACGGCACACCGGAGATAGAGAAATTCAGTCCGGCGGTAATCTGCGCCTTCATGTCCTCCCAACGTGTGCCTATGTCGCCCGACCATGTGGCGGTGCTGTATCGCTGTTCTGATGCAAAGCCGTTGCGCGTCAGCAGGAACACACGCTTATTCTCTGGCGAGAACTGATTGCCGTATCCGTATTCGTTCCATGATGTGGCACTCTGCAGGCGCTTGCTATCATCAGCCTTGATGCCTTGTTTCTCTACAGCGGTCTCGTATGCACGCTGACCGTCGTAGATAGCCTCTGCATTCACGATAGAGTAAGCATTGAAATACTCGTCGCTCGAACCGTATGCCGTAGGTCCGCACAACAGTTTGCGATACTCCATGTCGGTGCAGTCGCGCACGTTTGGCTCCGAGGCATCCATCCACCAGGCATCCATGCCTATGGTGCCGAGTTTCTCATACAGCTGGCGCCAGAATATCTTTCGGGCATCCTTGTCGTATGCATCATAGAAAGCGTATTTATATCCCAGCCAGTCATACAGGCTGTCTTTCACGCTTTGCTGGTATATCATGCCGCGGTCATTGAGTTCCTTGTAGTTGTCAACGGTGAGGTAGTATTTCGGCCAGCATGATATCATTATCTTGGCGTTCATGCCGTGGATACTGTCAATCATTGCCTTCGGATTGGAGAAACGCGAGGGATCGAAGGTGAATGCACCCCATGAGTCTGGTGTCCAGTAGTTCCAGTCCATCACGATATTGTCTATTGGCAGGTGGCGCTGACGGAAGCCTCGCAGCGCATCCACTATCTCATCCTGCGTCTTGTATCGCTCACGACTCTGCCAGTAGCCCAGCAGCCACTGCGGCATTATCTGTGCCTTGCCCGTAAGTTGGCGGTAACCTGCTATAACGTCATCAGTACGTGTTCCGCTAATCACATAGTAGTCCAACTGCTGCGCCATCTCGCTGAACATGGAAATGCGCTGCTGCTCCTCGTCACTGACGGGTTCAAGCGCACGCAGTCCGCAGTATGCCTCGCCGCCGTCGGGCTTCCATTCTATGCGTATGGTATATGTCTTGCCGGCCTCCATCTTTACGGCAAACTTGCGTGCGTTCGGGTTCCACGCCGTGCGCCATATTTCCTGTGCATCGTTGCCCGAACCTGTCAGGTCTTCCGTATATACAGACTTGCCGTTGATGAAAATCTTCTGATAACCGCTGTAATAGTGTGAGAAACGGTATTCGCCCGTCATGCGTGGCGTTATCGTTCCCTCGTAAACCACCGTGGCATTTGCAAGATTGAATTTCGGAAGGTTCTTTGCCGACTTGAGGTTTTCAAAATATATGCTGTCCTCACGCCGTATGAGCGTTTCCTGACCAGGTGCGGTATAAGTACCTGTCAGTGCGCCCACCGCTCCGTCTTTGTCGTGCAGGGTAAACACATGGTTCAGCTGACTATAGTCCAACGGATTGCCGAAGCGTGACAGCGAATAGTTGTCGAACAGCACGCCATAGCCCTCCGAACTCACGAAGAACGGTATGCTCACCTTCGTGTTGTACTGGAAAAGTTCCTCGTTCCTGCCCTTGTAGTTCCATTCGTCGGCCTGATGCTGCCCCAAACCATAGATAGCCTCATTGGGATGGATGTTCTCGAACACCGTGCGGGTGCTCCAGCCGTGGTATGTCTCAGGTGTACCGTCGGCATGTATCTGCGTACAGGTATATGGACGGAAGCCCTTGCCGCCGCCCTGCACCTCCTTCAGTATGGCATGTCCCTTATGATCGGTAAACCATACCTCACCTGTCGTTTTGAGCACATGAGCATTGATTTTAGGCGTTGTCAACGTCACCATGCCGCCATCTTCCTTCACGGTATAGTTTTCATAGCTTTTCTGCGGTACTATGACGAGGCTCTGCCAGTCTGCAAATTTTTCTTCCGCCGTCGCAGATACATGAACAATACCGTCACCAAGCACATCAATGCGCACCAACTTCGGCGCGACACTGAAGTCTTTCACACCCGTCGTTGTTCCTGACACCCTTACTGTGATACCTTTGTCTGTTTTTGTGTACCCCTGCGCAGAAACCTGAAAAGTCATCAGCGCAGTGGCTGCAAACATCATAAAATGTTTTCTTGTCATATTGTTTTGGTTTTTATCTATACAATTCTATTTTATCGATACAAAATTATAAATAAATTTTCGCTATCTTGTCCTTTTATGTTTCAAATATGTAGTCTAACGACTATTTATGGCATTATACTGCACAAAATGTTTCACGGATATTACAAAAATGTATACTCTCATTGAAAAAAAATGCAGCAAACGTTTTGTAGTTTCAATGTAAATTAGTATTTTTGCATTACAATTGCAAAAAATACCCTAATTATCATCACAACATTAAGAATATGAAACTACACCTACTAATTACCTGCGCAACCGCAGTACTTGTCGTTGCATGCAGTAACAAATCAAAGACCGACGACACTGAAACACCTGGACAAGACTCCCTGCAAACAGATTCCGTCATTGCGGAACAGCCTAAATCTGAACTACAGATAGAAGTCATACACTTCAGGGACAGCGTCAAGATAGCCAAGGAATACAGCATCTACGATGTGAAGCTGCGCATCCCTGCCGCAGGGTCTGTCGTTGGCGACAGCATACGCAGGCATATATGCCAGTTGCTCAATTATGATGTCACCATGGACATGCGCAAGGTCTTCGCCAAGGCCGCCAAGAGATATTTCTCAAAGCAAAGGGAGGAAATCACCGAAGATGACGAATGGGCTCGGGAGCACCCATGGGAGATAGATTACGAAATCAACATTGACACCATAACGCCACATTACGTATCACTGATTTTCAGTGGCTATGACTATCGAGGCGGTGCACACGGAATGCCATGGAACTACGGCATAACATTCATGAAAAGCAATGGGCACGCCATGACGTGGAACGATTTCTTTACCAACAAAGAGCTAGTGCGCCCATTCATCTCTGAATACCTCGACCAGGACATCATTGAAAACGTAGCAGAGTATTGCAACCTCCCAGAAGGCAGTGACCCACCAGCGCCCAGTCTTGACCCTTGGTTGCATGGAGACACCGTGGTCATCAATTACACCGCATACGAGATTGGCCCTTATGCCATAGGAATGCCGTCGGCATACATACCAGCGAAGAAAGCGAAACGCATCTTGAAGCAGAAAGTCATGTCACTACTGGAGGATTGACGCTCCAGAGCAAACAAGATACCCGGAACTGCAGGCAACCTGCAACCGTGACCAAAAATAGATTGAAGGTTTGAAGAGCCCTAAGGCATTTCTTCAATCCTTCAATTTATTTATCAGAGCATCTCGGATTTCATTTCCTTTACGTCTCTTGTTACCAATACCAACGTTTGGTATCATTAATACCAACACTTGGTAGAACCGGTACCAGTACTTGGTACAGTCAGTACCAACATCTGGTATTGACATGACATTACGCTGATTCCTCAGTCATTCCTTTTCTCAGCCTCGCAACAAACTCATACGAGCTCCTTGCGGTACTGCTGTGGCGACACGCCAGCATAGCGGTGGAAGAAATTTGCAAAATGACTTTGGTTTGCAAAATTCAGTTTGTCTGACACCTGCTTAATGCTCAGCGTACGGTCCTGCAACAATATCTTTGAAGAACGGATAATCTCCTCATTGATGATTGTGCTTGCAGTCTTACCCGTAATCTCACGACATATTGTCGAGAAATACTTTGAGGTAATACCCAGTTCTGCGGCATACTCGTTAACATTCTGGAACGGCCTTGACTTGTCACTCAGCATCTTGATGAACCTAAGGAAGAAATTCTCTGAAGAACTGTATTTCCTCTCGGCTATCACTTCACCCTTGTGTGCACGCTTACGTATGTCAAGCATATCGTAGAGCAATGCCATCAGAATGTTCTCAATGCAGTCTGCCTTGTGTTCCGACTCCTCGCTTACCAGTCTGCTCGACAATACTTTCATGTAGTTTTCCAAGCGTTCCAGCTCTTCGCTTCTGACACTTACAACCTCATGGTTGAGCGCCATCAGGCGAATTGTCCAGTCAATGCTGATTTTGTCTGCGAAGATACCTGCATGATCTGCCGACACGAAGACTGCCTGTGCCTTTATGTCTGGAGAAACAGTGTATTTCTCGAGAATGTTACGCGGATAACAAGCAAACAGAGTGCCTTCCTTCAAATCATAGGTGTGCTTGTCAACCATAAACTGGGCCTCGCCTTTGCTGACGAAACCGATAAAGAATCCATCCAGCAGCCATGTCTTTGACTCGGTGGTAAGCAGCTTACCGAAATCTGTCACAATGGCAATATTGCCATAGACATTACTGGTAAGAGCGCTCTCTTTAATAGCTTTAATATCAAACTTTCTCATGGTACTTGTTGTTTTACTTGTTCTTATTTCTGCAAATTTACACATTATATTTCTTATTTGCAACAATTAAACATTTTTTAACACGCAAAAATACGCACATATTGATTTACGTTGCGCAATCGTAGCTATAACAGCAACTGTTTACAAGGAGATAATAAAAAAGCATAAAAGTTTGGCAGTCTCAAAACTTTTCCTTAACTTTGTATCTTCAAAACACTTGACGAGATGACATTTGACGAAATCATAGGACAGCACGACATGCAGGAACGGTTGCGCACACTGGTTGACGAGAACCGCCTGCCCCATGCATTGATGTTGTGCGGTCCTGATGGTTGCGGAAAAATGGCAATGGCCATAGCACTCGCCACATACATACTCGACAAGGGCACGTACAAGGTGCGCGGCACTGAGCATCCCGACTTGCATTTCACCTTCCCCACGATAAAACTGAAGAAGTGGAATTCCGAATACAAACCCATCAGCGACGACTTCATAGAACAGTGGAGGGAACTGCTGAAAGACGGACCTTATTTCAATCTTGCTCAATGGATGGAGAAGATGGGAGCAGAAAACCAGCAGCCTCTGATAACCGTGGGCGAAGCCAGCGAACTAATCAAGCGCATGATGGTGAAGTCGAACCAAGGTGGCTGGAAGATATGCATTATATGGCTACCAGAGAAGATGAATCAGGAATGTGCCAACAAGATTCTGAAACTCATTGAGGAACCTGCGCCAATGACTCTGTTCATCATGGTGTGCCGCGAACCGGAGCAGCTGATAGACACCATCCGCTCACGCGTTCAACGGTATGACATGAAGCGCATAGACGACGAAGACCTCATGAAGGCTCTCATGGAACGGCGAGGGTTGGAAAGCAGCGATGCAACGCTCATCACGAGGATGGCAGGAGGCAACTGGCTCAAAGCACTTGAGGAACTTAACGCAGGCAACGAGAACCACCTCTTTTTCGATTATTTCGTCACCCTGATGCGAAAAGCGTACATGAGAGACGTGCACGACCTCAAACGATGGAGCGAAAGCGTGGCGACATTAGGGCGCGAACAGCAGAAACGCATGATGACGTATTTCCTGCGTATGTTCAGAGAAGCCTTCATGTATAATTTCCATATACAGGAATTGTCATACATGACACAGGACGAAGAGCAATTCTGTCAGAAATTCGCGCGTTTCGTCAACGAAGGCAACATAATAGGATTTCAAGAGGTTTTCCAGCGTGCACTACGCGACATCGGACAAAACGCCAACCCGAAGATAGTATTTTTCGACATCACAATGCAGGTGGCAGTGCTGTTACACACCACTTAGTGAACAATCATATATTAGTAACATATTAGAACATTATCTGTAATGGAAGATATAAAAGAACAACCCCAGAAACAGGAAGAGCTGTCGCCTGTGAACGACCAGAAGCCTGCAACGGAGCAGAATGCCACGACAGAACAGTCGCCATGGAGCCAGATGAAGTTTACACTCGGCCCCATGTGCTCACGCGGTTTGGCAGCCTGCGGTGTATCAAGGAGCGACCATCAGCTCAACACATACGACTGGCTTGCCGACGTACCTGGCAATGCCGAGAGCACTGACCTCGTGGAGGTGCAGTTCAAGAACACACGAAAAGGTTATTACCACAATGTCAATGGGCTCAACCTCAAGAAAGGCGACTGGGTGGCAGTGGAATCAAGCCCCGGACACGACATCGGCGTGGTGTCGCTGACGGGCAGACTGGTGACACTCCAGATAAAGAAAGCCAACCTAAAGTCGGCAGACGACATAAAGAACATCTACCGCCTTGCCAAGGAGAGCGACATGGAGCGTTACTACGAGGCCAAGAGCCGCGAGGAAGCAACCATGATACAAAGCCGCCAGATAGCGAAAGACCTGGGGCTCGACATGAAGATAGGCGACGTGGAATATCAGGGTGACGGCAACAAAGCCATATTCTACTACATCGCCGACGAGCGCGTGGACTTCCGTCAGCTCATCAAGGTTTTGGCCGACACGTTCCATGTCCGCATCGAGATGAAGCAGATAGGCGCACGCCAAGAGGCAGGACGCATAGGCGGTACAGGTCCATGCGGACGCGAACTGTGCTGCGCCACATGGATGAAATCATTCTCAAGTGTCGGCACCACTGCAGCACGACTGCAGGATATATCGCCCAACCCACAAAAACTTGCCGGCATGTGTGCCAAACTGAAATGCTGCCTCAACTACGAGGTGGACTGCTACATGGATGCAGCAAAGGATTTCCCTCCACGCGACGAGATACTGCAGACACAGGATGCCGACTACTACCATTTCAAACACGACTACCTGGCAGGAATCATAACATACTCCACCGACAAGCGCAAGCCCGTAAACCTTGAAACAATCACTGCAGAGAGAGCATGCGAGGTACTGGCTATGAACAAAGAGGGCAAGAAACCTCTGTCGCTGCAGTCTGACGGCAAGCAGAAAGAGCCAGAAAGGCCACGCGACATGCTTGACGATTCTGACTTGACACGCTTCGACAGTAAACTGAAGAAGAAAAAGAAGAAAAAGAAAAACAAGTCAAAGGAAGCCAAGGCCAACAACCAAGAGACGAAAAAAGAAAAAGAGTGAAACACATCATTTTCCTATATTGTTCACTGATATTCCTGCTGTCATCGTGCAACACCGCTGACACTGCCTACCATCACTACGAACAGATAAGCGACGAGGGATGGCAGAACTGCGACACCTTGACATTCACGGTTGACACCATACGACGCTATGGTGACTACACCTCATATATATGCCTGCGCACACACCCTGACTTTCCTTATCGTTTCCTCTCGCTCATAGTGGAACAGACCAATATGCCAAAGGGGACTAAGAAAAAGAGAAGCGTGAGGGTGGAGATAGTAAACAAAGACGGAACACAGGAAGGCACAGGCATTACATTCCACACCTACGAGGTTCCTTTGTTCAAGCAATGGCTGGGCCCCGGCGATTCGGTACGCATCGCCGTCAAGCACAACATGACGCGCGAGCAGATGCCTGGCATCATGAATGTGGGAGTAAAACTGGAAAGGGAATAGAGAGAGAAGTGTTGAAGGGTAAAGGTTGATTATGAATTACAGTATCCTATGGGTTGACGATGAGATAGAACATCTGCGAGCCCACATAATGTTCCTCGAAAAAAAGGGTTACGACGTCACCGTTGCCAGCAACGGCCTTGACGCCATAGAGCAGTGCCAGGGGCAGACATTCGACCTCGTATTGCTCGACGAGATGATGCCCGGACTCAACGGACTGGAAACCCTGCAGCGCATCAAGGATATTCAGCCGCAGACTCCTGTCGTCATGGTGACAAAAAGCGAAGAAGAGGACATCATGGATCAGGCTATAGGCTCAAAGATTGCCGACTACCTCATCAAGCCTGTCAACCCAATGCAGATACTGCTTGCGCTGAAGAAGCACGTACACCAACGTGAGATAGTCACCGAAGTGGCACAGCAAGGCTATCAGCAGCAGTTCATGGACATATCTGCACAGATAACACAAAGCAATACATTCGACGACTGGTGTGAGGTATATCGCCGACTCGTCAGGTGGGAGATAGAACTCAGCGAAGCTAACAGTTCAATGACCGACATGCTGCAGATGCAGAAAGAGGAGGCAAACAACGACTTTGCAAAGTTCATCAAGAAAAACTACCAAGACTGGATGACCGGTGACAAGCCGCTAATGTCTGACCGTATCATGCCCGACTACGTATTCCCTATGCTCAGCCAGGGGGAAAAGGTGTTCATGATAGTCATAGACAACTTCCGATATGACCAATGGCGCGTGCTCGCAGAGGAGATAGGCGACATGTTCGACATAGACGAAAGACTATACTGCAGCATTCTCCCCACTGCCACAATGTATGCCCGCAATGCCATCTTCTCCGGTTTGATGCCGGAACAGATAGCGAAGATGTTCCCCGAGCTATGGGTGGACGAGGAGTCAGAGGAAGGCAAGAACATCAATGAGGCACCGCTAATACAGACGCTGCTTGAACGATACAGGCGCAAGGAAACATTCTCATACCATAAACTCAACGACTCACAGGGTGCGGAACGACTGCTGAACCAGTTCAACTCTCTGAAGGCCTACAACCTCAACGTGGTTGTGATAAACTTCATTGACATGCTGTCACATGCACGTACCGAATCAAAGATGGTGCGCGAACTCGCCAACAACGAGGCAGCATACCGCAGCATCTCACTGTCATGGGTGCGCCACAGCGTTATGGGCGAATTATTAAAGCGACTTGCCGCCACCGACTACCGCATAGTCATCACCACCGACCACGGCTCTATCAGATGCGACAAGCCCGTCAAGATAGTCGGCGACAAGAATACCAATACCAACCTGCGCTATAAGACCGGCAGGAAACTGACATGCCAGTCAAAAGATGTATATGAAACAGACAATCCGAAATCACTGAAACTTCCATCAGTGGGTATTTCCTCGTCATACGTCTTTGCCACAGGCAATTCATTCTTCGCATACCCCAACAACTACAGCCACTATGTGCAGTATTATAAAGACACATACCAGCATGGCGGCATATCTATGGAAGAAATGATAATACCACTGATTTCGATGAAGGGAAGGAAAAGGTGACAACCAACCATAACACATTGATAGTCATGAAAAAGATAATAATACCAGATACAGACCACCTGCACGAAGCTGCACGAGAATTTCTCACTGCCATCGAAGGCAAAGGCACATGCTACGCATTCTATGCCCCAATGGGTGCAGGCAAGACAACATTCATAAAGGCTATATGCGAGGAACTTGGCGTGAAGGACGTTATAACCTCGCCCACCTTCGCCATCGTCAACGAATATACCGACGGCACCGGCGACCCCGTGTATCACTTTGATTTCTACCGTATAAAACGTCAGGAAGAACTCATGGACATGGGTGCCGACGAATACTTCTATTCCGGATACAAATGCTTTATGGAATGGCCGGAGATAGTAGAGGAAGAACTGCCCGACGACATGATAAAGATAACCATCACGCCACAGCCCGACGGCTCACGCGTGGTTGAGTTTGCAGAATAAAAAACAAAAAGAGCAACCAAACGGCTGCTCTTTTTTGTCGGGATGACCAGACTCGAACTGGCGACCACACGCCCCCCAGACGCGTACGCTAACCAACTGCGCCACATCCCGATGCAAATGAGTGTCTGTCTTATGTTACAAACGGCGCACTACTTAGATTTGCGAATGCAAAGGTATTAAAAAAAAACGAGATATACAAACAATAAACAAGTTTTTTTGTAAATTTGCAAAAAAATAGCCAAATAGAAACACTTAGCACTTCTGTTTCATAATTTATTTCATTTTAATGCGTTTATGTATATAGGTATATTATACAAAGTAAACGATAATAACACAACATAAAATGCAATATTTCATCATTGCCCCAGAGCAAATAGACTATACGGCAGCACTGCCTGCATCAAAAAGCATCAGCAACCGTGCACTCGCCATCAACTATCTTGCAAAGAGCGGTGCCACGCCTACCAATCTCAGCAAATGCGACGATACCGACGTAATGGTGTCTGCACTTGCAAACATGCCATACGAGATTGACATCAAGGCGGCAGGCACGGCCATGCGTTTCACCACCGCCCTGTTGTGCGTGGGAGAAGGCGAGCATGTCATAACCGGTACGGAGCGTATGCGCCACCGTCCTATCGGTGTATTGGTGGATGCTCTGCGCCGCCTTGGAGCTGACATAGAATACGTAGGAGAGGAAGGCTTTCCTCCATTACGCATAAGGGGTCGCAAGCTTTCAGGCGGTTGGCTTGAGATGCCGGGCGACGTATCATCGCAATATATCTCTGCGCTACTAATGATTGGCCCAGCCATGGCCGACGGACTGACGCTGCATATGACCGGCACGGTGTTCTCACGTCCATACATAGACCTGACGGTGTGCACCATGAAGGAATTCGGGGCAGAGGTGGAATGGACAGACAATTCCACCATACGCGTAGAGGCAAAGCCCTATGCACCCACCTCGTTTGTAATCGAGAATGACTGGAGCGCCGCCAGCTACTGGTATGAGATGACGGCTCTGCTCAACAAGAAATATGGCAGCGAAGCATGCCGCGTGATGATGCCGGGACTGATGGACAGCAGCCGTCAGGGCGACAGTACGGTGAGGTATATATTCAGTATGCTTGGAGTGAAGACAGAATTCTCTGACAAGACAAAACAGTTTGAACCTTCAACAGTCACACTGACAGCGCACCACCGCGCACTGCCACGCTTCGACTTCGACTTTACAGGTCAGCCCGACCTTGCACAGACCGTCGTAGTGACCACCGCACTGATGGGAATACCATTCCGTTTCAGTGGTCTGCAGACACTGCGAATAAAGGAAACCGACCGCATAGCGGCACTGAAAAACGAAATGAAGAAACTCGGCTTTGTGCTCGACGACTCTGTGGAGGGTACACTGTCATGGGACGGCACACGTTGCGAACCCATGCAGACACCCGTCATCGATACATACGAAGACCACCGCATGGCAATGGCATTCGCACCGGCTGCGATAATGTTCCCCACACTGCGCATCAACAACCCCGGCGTGGTAACAAAGAGTTATCCCGATTTCTGGAAGCAGATGAAGGCTGCAGGCTTTGAAATATGGCAGAAACTGTAAAACCACATTGATATATATAACACAGCGATAAACAACGCAAAGTGAAGTTCAGAAAACATACATACATACTGTTTGCACTCATACTCGTGTTTGCTTCGTGCTCAACGAAGAAAAACACGAGCATGTCGCGTTTCTGGCATTCACTAAACACACGCTACAACATATACTATAACGGAGCACAGGCATACATCAGCGGTTCGTTGGAGAAGGAGAACGGCAACAAAGACAACTACACCGAACGCATACCGCTCTATACGGTCTCAAACAAGAACAGCCGCGAATTGGGCAAGGGAAACTACGAGACTGCAATCACCAAGGCGGAGAAAGCCATACAACTGCACAGCATAAAGACAAAACCCGAATGGAACAAGGAGCGTCGCAAGACGGAGAGCGACATAGAGTGGCTCTCACGCAAAGAGTACAATCCTTTCCTGTGGAGGGCATGGATGCTGATGGGCAGGTCACAGTTCTACAAAGGCGACTTCGACGAGGCTGCCGCCACATTCTCCTATATGTCACGCCTGTACAAAGGACAGCCGTCCATATACGGCAAGGCGAGGGCATGGCTGGCAAAATGCTACATAGAGAGCGACTGGATATATGATGCCGAAGACATCATACGCAACCAGATGCGCGACAGCATTGACTGGCGTGCACAGAAGGAATGGGACTATACGCTGTGTGACTACTACCTGCACGTGGACAACCTGCCGGAGGCAACGAAATACCTGCGCAAGGTCATCAAGCACGAGATGCGGCGCAAGCAGCGTGCACGTGAATACTTCCTGCTCGGACAGATCGAGGCGGCGCAGGGACACAAGCAGGAGGCATACAACGCATTCAGAAAGGTGGTAAGACAGAATCCACCATACGAACTGGAATTCAATGCACACATTGCCATGACCGAGGTGATGGCGGAGGGTCAGGCAAAGAAGATGATAAGTCGTCTGAAGCGTATGGCACGCAACGACAACAACAAGGACTACCTCGACCAGGTGTATTACGCCATGGGAAACATATACCTGGCAGAGAAAGATACCGCCAATGCAATAAGCGCATACGAGAAAGGTAACGAGAAAGCCACACGCAACGGCATAGAGAAGGGTGTATTGCTGCTCCATCTCGGCGACCTTTACTGGCAGTTGGAGAAATACGGTGATGCAAAGCGATGCTACGGCAACGCCATTGGTTTGCTCGACAAGGAAAGACCTGACTATGAACAGTTGTCGAAACGCTCAAAAGTGCTCGACGAACTGGTACCATACACCGATGCCATATACCTGCAGGACTCGCTGCTCGAACTGTCCACTATGCCGGAAAAGGAACGCATGGAGGCCATCGACCGTGTCATCAAGGCACTGAAGGAAAAGGAGAAGAAGGAAGCGGCCAAGCACACGGAGAGCGAACTGGAAAAGAGACAGCAGCAGTACGGCAATGCAAAGCCGCAGAACACCAATGTTCCGCCACCACCGACTGGGGTTAATACACAACAGAACAGTGCATGGTATTTCTACAACACACAGGCTGTGGTGCAGGGCAAACAGACGTTCCAGCGAATATGGGGCAGACGTGAGAACGTGGATGACTGGCAACGCAACAACCGCACCGTGGTAAGTGCTCCACAGGAGGACACCGCAGAAGGTGAACTGGCTGAGATGCCGCAGGACTCTTTAGGAACTGTCAAAGAGAAGAAAGAGGCAGAGGAAGAAGTGACAGACTCTGCACAGTTCGACCCCCACAAACGTGAATACTATCTGGCACAGATACCATTCAGCGATGAGCAGAAGGCTGCCTGCCACGAGATAATAAAAGACGGACTGCTGAAATCAGCGGTGATATTCAAGGACAAACTCGACAACCTGAGGCTGAGTGAGAAACAGTTTGACCGACTGCGCCACGACTACACAGACTACCAGCCAAAAGACGAGGTGTATTACCATCTCTTCCTCCTACATTCACGAAAAGGCGAAAGCGACATAGCTGCCACATTCGTGGACAGTCTGAAGGAATACTGTGCAGAGTCAAAATACACCATACTGCTCACCGATCCATATTATGCAGAGAATGCCAAATTTGGAAAACACATAGAGGACTCGCTGTATGGGGCCACCTATGAGGCATTCAAGGAGGACCGCTTCCAGGAAGTGTATGGTAATGCAGAGGTATCAGAGAAGCGTTTCCCGCTGGGTGACAACCGCGACCGCTTCATTTTCTTCTATGGCATGACGAAGCTCAACGACGGCGATGCCGATGAGTGCGTCAAGTCTATGGAACAGATTGTCAAGGACTATCCACAGAGCAGCGTAGCAGAGATGGCCGGCATGATAATAAACGGAGTACGCGCCGGCAGACAACTGCATGGGGCGAAGTTCGACCTGTCGAACGTGTGGGACCGCCGCGGCATGACTCTGAACAACGAGGCAATAGACAGCACACGCACGTTTACCGACGAAAAGAACACCGACTTCCTGTTCCTGATGGCATACGCACCCGACAGCGTAAACCAGAACCAACTGCTGTTCCAGTTGGCACGTTACAACTTCACCAGTTTCATGGTGCGCAATTTCGACATCGATATAGAAGACTCGTATGGCATGCGCCACATGATAGTATATGGTTTCCGCAACTTCGACGAGGCACGACAGTATTCACGCCTGCTGCTGCAACAGGAAAGCATACGCAAGGTCATGGGCAAGGCACGCCCCATAATAATCAGCGAGGAGAACCTGGCGCTCATTGGCTCAAGGTATTCATACAACGACTACGACACGTTCTATGTCAAACACTTTGCACCACTGCCTATGGGACGTCCGGAAGGACTGTATGATGCCGTAAGCGTGAAGACGGAAGACATATACGAGAGCACCACTGGCGAAGATGGTGACAACGAAGGCGACGTAAGACTGGAACCCGACCCTGTGAAGCCGATACTGCCTACCGAGGAAGTGGCTCCAGGTGGTGCCAAGCCTATCGATCCTAACAAGAGAAAGGAGGAAGAGGAGAAATACGAGAATGCTCTCGATATCTCGGTTGGCACGGATGTTGCAATACCAAAGACTGATGACTCCTTCGACATCCCATCCGAAGAACCTACGGTGAAAAAGCAGGAGGAAGATTCTTTCGACATCCCGGCAGAAGAACCGGCAGTGAAGAAGCAAGAGGAGGATTCATTCGACATTCCAGCTGAAGAACCGGCAGTGAAGAAGCAGGAGGAAGATTCATTCGACATCCCATCCGAAGAACCTGCGGTAAAGAAGCAGGAAGAAGATTCATTCGACATCCCAGCTGAGGAGCCAACGGTGAAGAAGCAAGAGGAGGATTCTTTCGACATCCCTGTTGAGGAACCGGCGGTGAAGAAGCAAGAGGAGGATTCATTCGACATCCCGGCTGAGGAACCGGCGGTGAAGAAGCAGGAGGAAGATTCATTCGACATCCCGGCTGAGGAACCGGCGGTGAAGAAGCAAGAGGAGGATTCTTTCGACATCCCGGCTGAGGAACCGGCGGTGAAGAAGCAGGAAGAGGATGTATTCGACTTCGCCGATGACCAGCCAGAGAGCAAGGCCACCGATGATGGTTTTGAAATCATCGATGAGACAGAGACGAAGACCTCACAGAAGGGAGACAGCGAGGGAGACACCATCATTGAGTTCAGCGACGATGACAAGCAGTCGTCACGCGACCTCGAAGATGAGTATTACGAACTTGACGGTTTCTGATAATCAATAATTCACAACTCATAAATCAACAAAGACTATGGAAGTTACTATCACAAACGAGAATTTCGAAGAGCTGAAAAACGGCAGCACGCCGTTGGTAGTGGATTTCTGGGCCGAATGGTGCGGACCTTGCAAGATGATTTCCCCTATCGTGTCACAACTGGCAGAGGAATATGACGGCAAGATCATCGTTGGCAAGTGCAACGTGGAAGAGGCAGAGGATGTGGCTGCACAGATGGGCATCCGCAACATCCCCACACTTATCTTCTTCAAGGACGGCCAGGAGGTTGACCGCCATGTAGGTGCCGGCAGCAAGCAGATACTTCAGAAGAAGTTTGAGGCTAACATCTAAACTGAATTATTCATGGAATTAATGTTATTCTCTGCGAGGCACCATAAATTGTCATTAATACCATAAATTTCACCATAAATTTATGAAATACTCCGCGAAGTGCCTGAGCACCTACGGAGTGCAAGAATTAATGACAATTGATGAAAATTCGTGGTATGCCGTAGGCAAGGATAAATTTCCGTGAATTATGTAGGCTAAAGGATGGCATACAAAAAGAAAAAGGCCGTAGCATACGTTTATGCTACGGCCTTTTTCTTTTATCTATCCTTGCAGATACTGAGCCAGTCGTCTCATAGCCCTGCCACGGTGTGATATGCTGTTCTTCTCCTCTCCGCTCATTTCTGCGAAGGTGGTGGGCAGCAGCGTTGTTGGCTGACACTCGTCCGGGTCTTCATTGTAAGGGAAGAATATCGGGTCGTAGCCGAAACCCTCGTCGCCGTGACGCTCTGTGGCTATCATGCCCTTCACCCTGCCCACGAACTGCATGGCCTGGTCGCCCTGTATGAGCGACACTACGGTCTTGAACTGCGCCGTGCGCTGCTCCTGCGGTGTGCCGCTGAGCATCAGCAGCAGTTTCTGCATGTTGGCTTCGGCATCATGGCTTTCTCCCGTGGCTTCCCATGCTCCCTCGCTGATTGTGGCATAGCGTGCTGAATACACTCCGGGCTTTCCCTTGAGTGCATCCACCTCAAGTCCTGTGTCATCGGCGAAGCAGTCATAGCCGTAGTGTTCCTTCACATACCGCGCCTTCTCCATAGAGTTTTCCTCCAGCGTTTCATGTGTTTCCGGCAGTTCCTCATGACAGTCGATGTCATTCAGCGACAGCACTTCATATTTACCTGCCAATATCTGTCGCACCTCCTCCAGTTTGTGTGCATTGTTGGTTGCGAATACAAGTTTTGGTATCATATCTCCTTTTAATCCTATTTTGTTTCTCCTGTGCAAATTTACTGATTTTCTTTCTAACTTACAATTCTTTTACTGTACGTACGGTTCTTGTTGCCTCCGTGGGCTTCCAAGTAGCCGAAGTCAGTAAGTTGACGCAGATAACGCTTTGCGGTAGTAGCAGTGAAACCGAAATAAGAGATTAATTCTTCTGTCGTAATGGTATCTTTGTCTTCCATCATTTGCAAAATATCGACCATTTTCTCTGCCAAAGATGGCTTTATCGACCATTTATCGACCATTTCCTTCTGCAAAGCGTCTTTATCGACCATTTCCTCTGCCATACTCTTGACGAAATGCTCTATGTCTGCTGCAAGATGCTGGCAGTGATAGCGAACCATGTGGTCAAGGAATATGTCAATGTTTTCCTGCTCCCTGGTGTCTATCAAGGCTTGGATATATTCAGCCTTGTCTTCTTTCAATACCTTTGTGGGCAGTACGCCAAACTCCCATTGTAACAGGTTCATCAGCAACCGGGATGTACGCCCATTGCCATCTGCCCACGGATGAATGCTAACCAGTTCGAAGTGCGCCCAAAAACTCAGGTCATATATGGCGGCAACATCTGTGACATCCAGCGCCTGGCGTCGTTTGTTCAATTCCTCACAGAAAGCAGCCAACTTTGACGGAACTTTCAAATATGACATATACGACCTGCCACCAACACCAGCCGTGACATTCAGTTTCCTAAGTTCCCCTCTGGCAGCAGAGAAATCTCCGCCAATGGTATGATACTCACTGCCTGTTCGTGCCATTACTTTTCCGGCCAGCGTTATGAGCCAGTCAACCGTAATAGGCTCATGTCGCCCGATCCACTTCCTGCCATAGTCGTAAGCTGCTTTTAGGTCGAGGTTCATCATCTGTTCCACCAACGTACGCTTGCTGCTGGTGATACCTTCATCAAACAGTAGTTGAGCCTCCACTTCTGTCACCGTCGAGCCTTCGATGGCTGTTGAATGTGTAATGATAGAATACAGATAGAACTTGTCGTAGTCTATCTGGTCAGATATGCCCAGTTCCTCATGTCGCTGGAGCAATTTCAACAGTCTATCTTTATTCTCTTGAGTCATATAAAGTATTTCTGTATGCAAATTTACTGATTTTCTTTCTGACTTCCAAATAAATCAAGCGTTTTATTTGGAAGTTTAAATTCTTTTTCATAACTTTGCACTCTTAGTATTTACCTCCTCCTTATGTCTTAGTGCGGTCTTGAAACGCTCTATTGCAGAAATCTTTTTCACTTCCATAATTTCATATTATCTATATTCATTTGCAAAATGAATGTATTTTTCTGTCATCCGCAAGTTTTCATAATGTTTTTTATTGGAAAACAACGGAATATGCAAACAAATTCTACATTTTTTCGACGGAATAATCAGCTAAACCTTACACTTTTTCAACGGAAAGTGCTTTATTTAACGGTGAAACACACAAACTTTTTCGTAAAATTCTCCAACGCCACTGAAGGAATTAACGTAAATTCGTTCAATGGAACCCATCTGCGAATATACTTTGTTCTCTTCGTTAATGCCGTTAATAAAGACCATTAATGTCATTAATAAGCCTACGGCAGGGTATTAACGTCATTAACGAATAACATTAATGCCATTAACGTGAAAAAATCTCTCTTCGTTAATGCCATAAACTCCTCCATACAGATAGACTACCAGTCAAATCGTAACTTCATACCTCCCCCCACGGGGGTTGCTCTCCCCCGCGAAACGGGGGAGCCTGGAGGGGGTGAAAAGACTATTGAGCAGGTGGGGGCGGGACTGGTGGGGACCGTTTTGTTACTTTTTTCCCCTTTTTCCTTACACTTTGATTTTTCCAACCGCCGTTTCCTTGCGATACAGGTAAGCAACCTGTCGGTTGGTTGCGTACAGCGAAAATTTCAGACAGCCGTAACCTACTGATAATCAGTAAAACAATTTTTTATTGGCTTCACCACCCCTCCTAATCTGCATCATATTGCATTGTAATCAGTGACTGATTAGGGTGTAATAAGTATCATATTACATTGTAATCAGGCACATATTAGGATGTAAAAGCATACATATTACGATGCAGGGGTGCCTCAGCACCGTTTTTGATGACATCTCATCATGATATAACGCTCTATTTTCGCACCCAAGACGAAACTTTCTAAAAAGACAAAGTGTAAGCAAACCTTACAGTTTACTTACACTTTGTAATTCTTCTTTCAATTCTTCACGTTCCCCTCCCTACTGGGGTTGCTCTCCCCCGCGGAACGGGGGAGCTAGAAGGGGGTGAAAAGACTATTGATGGCCGGGGTGGGGCTTTTTCACGGCAGGACCGGACGCACGCAGCGCCCTACGTCACGGGTGTTACGGAAGTCTCTCACGTCGTCCATACCGAAGTACAAAAACCATGCGTTTCTCGGGTCCCCCTCGTCGCGCGAAGCCGCCCAGTAGTGACCGCTCACGCTTGAGTAGAGGAGGGTCGTGTCGTAGCGATAACCAGTAGCGGGAAGGAATATGTGTGTATCGCTGAACGAATACGCAGCTTCTGTCGTTATGCTGCTATCTTTGCCTTTTTTCTTGCCCATGTCTTCGTCCGATTTAACTTTATAGACGATGAAGCCTGACACTCCTTTTTCATTATAGTTCGTCGCCCACTCCCAATAGCAACTGTCCCTCAGAGCCTTTTGCTCTTCATATGTCGGCATGCGCCATTCTCCGTGCCAGCTGGCAGTGGCAGCATCGTCGTCGGGGTCAAGCGTTTTCTTTTTGTCATCAGCATTATACTTGGTTTGAATATCATCATATGAATCTACCCACCATTTGTAGGTTGACCAACTATAATCACTCTTCGGCTCCGTATCGCCCCATGCAAAATAGTCACCATAATCCCAAGGATTATCAGCACCAACGTTGCATGTTGCCCACTTTACAGATATGCCAAGGTCAACGTATTCATGGCCGTTGGCAGGGTCGCCTGTATTGCCACTCAGAAACATGTTCACAATCATGTTGGCATCCGACATCGTGATACTGCCATCGCCGTTCACGTCGCCAGCAGCCTTGTTGAAGTCACTCGGCTTGGTGGTGGCGAGAAAATAGTTCACCACGGCATTGGCATCCGACATCGTAATACTGCCGTCGCCGTTCACGTCGCCCACTACAACCGTTGCTGCATTAGCCGCTGTTCCCACCATCAGGAATGTGATGGCAAGACAAAAAGTCTTGATTAGTTTTTTTACAGTTTTCATCTTTTTATTGTGTTGTTTGGAATCTTAGTTCTACAGAATTAATTCATGATTAATTACATGGGAATTACATGAACATTATATGTTTCAAAGCAAAGCATCCGCATGGAAAACTTCAATTTTTCAATTCTTCAATTCTTCAATCCTTCAACTCTTCAATCCTTCAATTCTCCTCGTTCATCATTCGCTTCAGCAGCGGCGTAAGGCAGAAGAGCAGCACTGATGCCACGCCAGCCATCACGGCGAAGAGCAGGAAGAAGTCTGTCAGCGTCTCTATCCTAACCCCGCAGAAGGATGCCGCAGGCTTGCCCGGTGCAGGGAGCAGAGTGGCGAGTTCGCCAGCCAGGATGTTGCTCGTGGCATTGCTCATGAACCACACGCCCATCAGCAGCGATGCCATGCGCGCCGGCGAGAGCTTGGTAACCAGCGACAGTCCGATGGGCGACAGTGACAACTCGCCGATGGTATGAATGAAATACAGTGCGAAGAGCCACCACATACTAATCTTTGCCGACTGGCTCATACCCTGAGTGCCAAAGGCTATCACCACATAGCCCAGGGCAAGCAGCATCAGTCCCAACGACTGTTTGTATATGGAGTGAACGCGTATGCCGCGCTTCATCAGCCACTCCCACATCATAGCCATAAGAGGTGCGAATGTCACCACTACAACGGGGTTGATAGACTGAAACCATGTCGTAGGCATCTCCCACTGTCCGATGTGGCGGTCGGTCTGCTGGTCGGCAATTATGGTAAGCGACGAGCCTGCCTGCTCGAAGGCACTCCAGAAGAATATCACAAACACAGCGATGACGTAGATGACGCCTATGCGCATACGCTCCACACGGGTCAGCGACTTGTCGGTGATGATAAACACCGGCAGCACTATCGAGGTGGCATATATTGCGGCAGAGATGTAATCATTGAAATTTGCCGCACCATAAGACAAAAGCACGAACAGCACGACAGCAGTGACGGCATACAGCAACGGACGCAGGAACGAACTGCGCACCGGCTTCTTTTCCTCGCTCTCCGTTACCACCTTCTCTCCTGCGACACCGATGGCCTTTCCCTCCGGCGTCACAAGGTATTTGTCTTTCAGTAACCAGAACACTACGACCGACACCACCATGGCGCAACCTGCGGCAAAGAAGCCCCAGCGGAAGCGCTGCGGATCAGCCCAGTTGCCTTCGCCCAGCGTGCCGCATACGAACGGAGCGATGAACGCACCGAGGTTGATGCCCATGTAGAAGATGGTAAAGGCGGAGTCCTTGCGGTGGTCCTGCGGTTCGTAGAGGTCGCCCACCATCGTAGAGATGTTGGGTTTGAAGAAACCGTTGCCGATGATGAGCGCAGCCAGTCCGGCAAACATCAGCCACAACGACAGCGTATTGTCCACCGATGCATTGACAGCACCGTCTTTCACGAAGATGCTCTGCTTCACTATGCACGCCGAAGCAAACATCAGAAACTGTCCTGCGGCCATGATGATACCGCCGGCGATGATGCTGCGCCGGTTGCCCCAGTAGCGGTCGGCAATATATCCGCCGAGCAGTGGGGTGAGATATACCAATCCGGTGTAAGAGCCGTAAATCTGGCTTGCCTCGTCGTTAGTGAAGAAAGCCGCCACGAGGTATAGCACGAACAGTGCCCTCATGCCATAGTAAGAAAAGCGCTCCGCCATCTCTGTGACGAAGAGCAGGTAAAGTCCTTTTGGATGTTGCATTGGTTTCCTGTTGTTTTGAAATGCAAAGTTAATCATTTTTTTTTACACATAAAAGAAAAAGTAACCTAATATGTCAACAATTTGTTTTCAAAATGTATATACATATAACTTTATTATTACAAAAATGATTGGGGAATGGTTTTTTTTTCGTAACTTTGTCGACGAGAATTAATCTAAACACAAATAAAACTCA
Organism: Prevotella sp.; assembly: GCA_016281055.1. GTDB lineage: Bacteria > Bacteroidota > Bacteroidia > Bacteroidales > Bacteroidaceae > Prevotella. Next base: position 16,320 of record JAEEHW010000116.1, on the reverse strand, counting down.
TTATGATCGCAACCAAACATTACAAGACCAAGAAAATTCTGACGTTTCTGGCGTTGGCGTTATGCACGCCGTTTGCCACTCTCAGCGCAGAAGCCGCTGACCTGCTCCCCTATCAGGACGAGTCGCTGCCAGTGGAAACGCGTGTCAAGGATGCATTGTCACGCATGACACTGAAGGAGAAATGCCGTCTGTCTTACGCACAGAGCAAGTTTTCATCACCCGGCTGTCCACGCCTCGGAATACCCGAACTGTGGATGAGCGACGGCCCTCATGGTGTCCGCGTGGAGATAAACTGGAACAACTGGGGCTGGGCAGAATGGACCAACGACTCAGTGACGGCATTCCCTGCACTGACAGCACTCGCTGCTACATGGAATCCAAGCCTCGCTGCACTCTATGGCAAATCTGCCGGAGAAGAGGCTCGATACCGCGAGAAAGACGTCCTTCTGGGTCCTGGTGTCAACATATACCGCACACCACTGGGCGGACGTAACTTTGAATATATGGGGGAAGACCCCTGTCTGGCTGCTGCGATGGCAGTGCCATACATACAGGGACTGCAGTCGAATGGCGTGGCATGCTGTGTGAAGCACTTCATACTCAACGACCAGGAGGAATTCCGCGGACACGTTGACGTGCGTGTTTCTGAACGTGCCCTGCATGAGATATACCTGCCAGCCTTCAAGGCTGCTGTCGAGAAGGGCGACGCTTGGAGTTTCATGGGCAGCTACAACCAGTACAACGACCAGCACTGCTGCCATAACGAAAACACCATCAACCGCCTGCTGAAGGGCGAACTGGGATTCAAGGGCGCAGTGATAAGCGACTGGGGCGGTGCACACAACACCCACGAAGCTGCCATATACGGCCTCGACCTTGAGATGGGTTCATACACCAACGGACTGACCACCGAGGCTACGGGTTTCACATACGATGACTATTACCTCGGCACTGCATACTACAACATGGCGTTAAAAGGTGAAATCCCTATGGAGACCGTCGATGACAAGGCCGGACGTATGCTGGCACTTATCTTCAAAACTGCCATGAATACGAAAAAGCCATACGGTAGCCTTAACTCACCAGAACACGTTGCCGCTGCACGTAAGATTGCCGACGAGGCCATCGTGCTGCTGAAGAACGACAAGCAGTTGCTGCCACTCGACATCAAAAAGTACAAGAAAATACTGGTAGTGGGTGAAAATGCCACACGCGAGCTGTGCCCTGGCGGCGGTTCATCAGAGTTGAAGGCCAGGGATGAGGTTTCACCTCTGCGCGGACTGCAGGAGCGTTTCGGCAATAGCGTGGAATTTACTTACAAGCCTGGCTACAAGTCAGGCAAGACCAGTTACGCAGGCATCGACATCATATCAGACAGCGAGCAGGCAGCACTGCGAGGCGAAGCCATCAACGCAGCAAAGGATGCCGACCTTATTATATATATAGGAGGACTCAACAAGAATCACTTCGAGGACTGTGAGGGTGGCGACCGCCGCTCATACAATATGTCATACGGTCAGGACGAGCTCATCAGCGGTTTGGTCAAGACCGGTAAGCCAATGGTTACCATCATCGTTTCGGGTAACGCCTATGCCATGCCTTGGCTTCCCAAGGTCAACACACTGGTACAGTCATGGTATCTTGGCAGTGAGGCCGGCCATGCGCTCGCCGATGTGCTCAGCGGTGACGTATGCCCAAGCGGAAAGACCGTATTCACATACGCAAAGCGACTGCAGGACTATCCTTCACACAAGTTCGGACTGGCTGCCTATCCCGGCATGGAGCCTAAGGACATGCCTGCCGACATGAAATATGAGGGAACCACACAACCAAAGTCTGAGGCTTTGCTCAAGACTCTGCTGGCAAAGGGTGAAGTAGAGGCTCCAGCCATCAACACATCTACCGACGGCCGCGACCACTTCGGCAAGGGCGACGAGGTACAGGTGTATGCTGAGGACGTACTGGTGGGCTACCGCTATTTCGACACTGCAAACCGCGGAGCTGACGTGGTGTTCCCATTCGGCTACGGTCTGTCATATACTACCTTCAAGTATTCTAATGGCACAATCACAACAAACGGCGACGGCACATACACTGCTACCGTCAAGGTTAAGAATACTGGCAAATGCGCCGGCAAGGAGACTGTGCAGCTGTATATCAGCGACGATGCCTCAAGCGTAATCCGTCCGTCGAAGGAGTTGAAGGCTTTTGAAAAGATAACACTGCAGCCCGGCGAGGAGCAGACCGTGACATTCCGCATCACCGACGACGACCTGAAGTTTTATGACGAGGAGCAGCACCAGTGGCGCTCAGAGCCTGGTACATTCAAGGCCCTCATAGGTTCAAGCAGCAAGGATATCTACGCAAAACTTGGCTTTGAGAAGAAGTGAGAGAATTGAAAGAATGAAAAAGTGAAAGAGTGAGAAAGTGAAAAATGAAAGAATGAAAAAGTGAGGCGCTAAGCCTTATAATACAAAAAGAAATCCCCGGCCAATCTTCTTGGTCGGGGATTTCGTATGTAAGATGTTAATGTTCTTTTCTGTCGTTGTTCCTTACGACCCCTCCCCTCACCCGCACAATGGGCTTTTAGGAGAATTGCTTTTTTAGAACCTGTAACCTATCTGCAGAGAGTGTGTCATGGTCTTCACATTGTCTGCATATTCCATGATGTCGTACTGCATGCGATAACCAGCGTAGAAGCCACGCACGATGACGAAGCTGACACCTGCATTCAGGCCAAACTGGAAGAGGTTGACATCCTCCTGCTTAATGAGGTTGTATGTCTCCTCGCCATCAGTAACCTTTGATATGATGTTGAACTTGAAGTTTGCACCAAGGAAAGGCACGATGCTCAACTTACCATTTGCAAAGTCAAAGCTGTAAGCGAGGTTCACCGGCACGGAAGCAGAAATCATATTCAGCTTACGCTCAGAACCTTCATACTTAACGGCTTTGTATTCGTTACCGTCAGCATCTTTGAGTTCTACATGGTTGGCACCACCGATGAGAGGGGCATTCTGTCCGTTCACCGAGATATGCTCATTAGTGTGACCATAATTGTAGGTAGCCTCCACACCTGCTTCAAGGAAAAGCGGCATACGGTGCAGAGTATTGATGGTGAGGTTTGGCGAAAGCATTCCACCCACTGTTATACCCAGCGGATTGAACGATATTGACTCACCGTTGATGGTCTCCTTCATGCTGCCGTAGTTGAAACTACCGTAAATGCGGATGAAGTTAGGTGTCTCTGTACTGTTGCGGTAAACATACCACTGCGCGAAGGTGTTTCCGACGAATGTCATAATAAGCGCAGCTATCAAAAGAAGTTTCTTCATTATTCTGTTTTCTTTTTATTTCCTAATTAAAGTAAGAATCTCTCTGTAATAATCTGCAAAATTAATAATAAATTTTAATTTATACAAATTTTTCGGTAAAAATTCATAATTTTCTTATTATCAGCGCAGAGTTTGTGCCCCCAAAACCGAAAGAATTGCTCATCACCGTGTCTATGCGTTCCTCCACTGTCTGCCTGACGAGGCGCAATCGTGAAGAATGTTCGTCGGTGTTGACGAGGTTGATGTTGGGTGCTATGAACCCGCCCTGCATCATCAGTATGCTGTAAACCGTTTCGCTGGCTCCTGCCATCCAGCACTCATGGCCTGTCATCGACTTTGTGCTGCTGACCCACGGTGCATGCTCGCCCATCAGCCGTGCTATGGCATCGGCTTCCTCTGCATCGCCCTGCGGCGTAGAGGTGGCATGTGCATTTACATAGTCAACATCGGCTGGCGACAGTCCTGCATCGTCAAGGGCACGCTGCATGGCAAGCATGATGCCGCTGTTATCAGGTGCGCTAAGGCGCCCGCCCACGCTAGTAGAAGTGCCGTAACCTGCTATCTCTGCCAATATCGTGGCACCTCGCGCCACGGCATGGTCATAGTCTTCGAGCACAAGGGCTGCAGCGCCGCCACTGGGCACGAGCCCGTCACGGTCACGGTCAAAGGGACGGCTGGCGGCATGTGGTTCGCCGGTGCGACTGGAGAACACGCCAAGTGCATCGAACGACGACATGGCGTATTGGTTCACCTCCTGTGCACCGCCGCAAAGCACCATGCGCTCCATACCCTGGCGTATCATCATGGCTGATATGCCAATGGCATGGCTGCTACTGGCACAGGCACCGCTCAACGTGAAGCTGGTACCACGCAATCCGAACAGCGAACTGAGGTTCATCGTAACGGTGGAGTTCATCGCCTGAAACACGTTGTTGGCTCCCATCGCCGACGAGTCGCCTGTCTGGCGCATCACCTCATGTGCCTCGACGATAGCTTTTGCCGAGGCATCGTTGCCAAAGATGCAAGCTACATCAGTGGTCAGCGGAACTTGCAGCCCTGCCATGTCGAGTGCCTCACGCGAGGCCATGTAGGCATATTCCGCCTGTTCTGACATGGCGGCACGCTGACGACGGTCGAGCAATCCCTTGAGAGAGGGACGCTCCACAATACCCATCAGCGCACAGCGATAGCCGTACGCCAGACGCGCCTCGTCGGTGCCGATGCCTGAGCGCCCCATGCGGAGCGAAGCTTCCACCTCCTGTATGTTTTTTCCCAGACACGACCAGATGCCGATGCCTGTCACTACAACGCGATGGTTGTGATTCATCTATACTTATAACTTCGTTTGTTTCTGCAAATTTATAAAAAAGTTTTCTAATATCAAAAGAATTTTGTAACTTTGTACTCAAAATACAGAGATGAAAGCCTACCTCAGAAAGAGGACTATTTAGTAAAAACTGTAATTTGTATCGAAAGCGTATTTGAAAACCTTTTACAACACCCTGAATCACAAACGGTTGCAGAGGCGCTATAAAAGCTATCGAATTACACTGTAATATGTATGCTTTTACATGGTAATATGATAGCTTTTACACTGTAATATGATAGCTATTACGATACGAATGATGTGAACTGTAAAATTGGAACAAATGACCATAGAGGAAATAAAGAGCAAAGTAAACAATTTTCTCCTTGACGATTTGGAGATTGATACTGAAAAAGTACACGACGACGCCCGGTTGAAGGAGGACGTGGGCATAGACAGTCTTGACTACGTTGACATTGTGGCCTTCGTCAGACGCGAGTTTGGCTTCAAGATTGAGAAGGCAGACATGCAGGACGTGGTGACACTGAAACAGTTTTATGAGTTCATAATGCAAAAATTATAATGGACTATGAACTGAACGGACAAGGCACCACGTATGGCAACTCATGGATGCACCTGTGGCTGGTGCGTATGCTGAGGGTCATTCCCGTCAGGGCACTGTATGCCTTTGTGGCGGTATTCGTCGTACCGGTATGCCTTGCCGTCAATCCTGCACAGAGAATCATCTATAGTTATTTCCGCGACAGATGGGGTCTGACGCGGTGGCGCTCGGCACTGAAGACGTACATGAATTTCTACATGTTCGCCCAGGTGGTGATAGACAAATTCGCCATGTATGCCGGCAAACGATTCCACATAGACATCGAGGGATATGACGATTTCCAGCAACTGGCGGAGAGGCCGGAAGGATTCATGCAACTGAGCGCCCACATAGGCAACTACGAGATAGCAGGCTATACACTGCGGGCAGAGAAAAAACGATTCAACGCCCTGGTGTTTGGAGGCGAGAAAGCATCGGTGATGGAGAACCGCAACCGTCTGTTCAGCAAGATGAACATACGCATGATTGCCGTACGCCCCGACATGAGCCACCTGTTTGCCATCAACGATGCACTGGCCAACGGCGAAACGGTGAGCATGCCTGCCGACAGACTGTTTGGCTCGACAAAGAGCATCACGCTCCCCGTGCTGGGCAAGGAGACACAACTGCCGCTGGGACCTTTCAATCTGGCAACAATGCGCAGCCTCGAAGTGCTGGCAGTCAATGTCATGAAAACCGCATCCAAACGATACAAGATACATGTAAAGCCGCTCTGCTATGACAAGACGGCAACACGCAAAGAGCAGATTCAGCAACTGGCCTCCTCATACGTCAATGAACTGGAGCGCATGCTGACGAAATATCCTGAACAATGGTATAACTACTTCCCGTTTTGGAAATAACAGCCTCAAACATAACATCACCACTGGGACGCACTACGGAGGAGAACTACCGTGCCGTGCGCAAGGGGTGCAGCGCTCTGCGGCAGCACCTATCAGGCGAGCGCAGCGTGCCGTTTGACTTTTGTGCCGCATTATTCGACGAGCAGCCGCAGTTTGAGGAACTGGCATACGCATCGGCAAGCGAGGCCATGACGCAGGTTGACGGCATAGACCTCTCACGAACCATCTTCATACTGAGCACCACAAAGGGCGACATAGGTACACCGCCAGGCGACAGTGCCATGCACATAGCCCGCAGACTGGGCATCCAGACCATGCCCTTGGTAGTGTGCAACGCCTGCATATCTGGTGTGGCAGCACTGATAATGGCAGCACGCCTGCTTGAGGGGGGAGCATACGACCATGCCGTAGTGACAGGGGCGGATGTGCTGAACGACTTCATAATTTCCGGATTCCAGTCGCTGAAGGCTTTGTCGCCCGAACCATGCCGGCCGTTTGACATAGAGCGGCTGGGACTCAATCTGGGCGAGGCGGCAGCAACAGTGGTGTTGAGCGCCCCACATGAGGGAAAGACAGGATGGGGCGTGATTACCAACGATGCATACCACATAACTAACCCACACCCCAAGGGCGAGGGCGCTTACCGCGCACTGAAGGCTGTATGCAACAATATCAACATGGAGGATGTTGCGTGTATCAGCGTGCACGGCACCGCTACGATGTATAACGACCAGATGGAATCAATGGCGATAGAGCGTGCCGGACTGTCTGACATTCCCGCCACAGCACTGAAAGGATATTACGGTCACACACTCGGAGCGGCAGGCATCCTCGAAACCATACTGACCGCACGCGCTCTGGAGGATGGAGTGATACTCGCCACCAAAGGGTATGAGGAACAAGGCGTGAGCGGACGGGTGAGCATTTCGGCAGAAGAGCGCACTACCGACAAACAGTGTTTCATAAAGATGATGTCTGGATTCGGCGGATGCAATGCCGCAATGGTGGTAAACGCATCACATGCCAACATTCACACCGAACCGTCTGAACTTACAGGAAGAAACATAAAGAGAGAGAAGAAGGAAGGCGGAGCGCGGAGAGGTTCCGACATACTGTGCCGCACAGTGTCATCTGCTGTGGCGGAACTACTGGAGAACAATGACGTGGACCCTGACCACACTGCCGTGATACTGTTCAACCGCACGTCGTCGATAGTCTCTGACAGGAAATTCATGTCAACCATCTGCGACAAGGACAACCACTACCCCAGCCCATCCGTATTTGTTTACACACTGCCAAACATCTGCACAGGCGAAGTGGCGATGCAATACGGACTGCACGGGGAATCATCATTCTACATCCTGCCTGAGCGCAACGAAGAACTGATGCAGGAGATAATAGACACTGCGTTCCTCGACAACGACACTCATTATATTATAACAGGATGGGTGGACTGTCCTGAGGAAGACGAATACACCTGCGACCTTAAACTCATCAAAAGACCACAGCCGTGAACATAGGAATAAACAACATAGGCATAGCATCCGCTATCGGCATCGGCACCGACGAAACGCTGCAAAACCTAAAAGACGGTCGCAGCGGCATTGCCGCCATGCAATACCTGAAGTCGGAACACCGTGAACTGCCGGTGGGCGAAGTGAAACTCTCCAACGACGAGTTGAAGATGCGCCTGGGCCTGCCCGCAGACCGCATAGTCAGTCGCACCACGCTTCTGGGAGCCGTGGCTCTGAAAGAGGCTTTGCACGGCATCGACATTGCCGGCAAACGCGTCGCACTGGTTTCCGGCACGACAGTGGGAGGCATGGACGTGACTGAAGACGTGTTCAGCAAAATAAAAGAAGACGACTCATTGCTGCAATACATAAAGCGACACGACTGTGGTAGCCAGACAGAGGAGATGGCAGAGGTCGCCGGACTGCACGGCATCGAGACATGCACCATTTCAACCGCATGCTCTGCCGCCCTCAATGCTATCATCACTGGCTGTGAGATGCTCAAGGCTGGCGAGGCGGACATCGTGATAGCAGGAGGAACGGAGGCTCTCAGCCGCTTTCACCTGAACGGATTCAACTCACTCATGATTCTCGATCATGAGCCTTGCAGGCCTTTCTGCAAGACACGCCGGGGACTGAACCTTGGCGAGGGAGCGGCCTTCCTTGTATTGAAACCTACGTCAGCAGGAGTACCAACATGGGGGTGCATTGCCGGTTATGCCAACAGATGTGACGCATACCACCAGACGGCTTCTTCGCCAGACGGAGAAGGAGCATTCTTGGCAATGGGCAGTGCACTGCAAATGGCTGCACTCACGCCCGCAGACATAGACTATGTAAATGCACACGGAACAGGCACTCCTGACAACGACAAAAGCGAGAGCACTGCACTGCAGCGTCTGTTCGGAGAGAACATCCCGCCAGTGTCGAGCACGAAATCACTGACCGGACATACAACATCAGCATCGGGAGCCATCGAAACCGTCATCAGCATATTGGCGATGCGAGAGGGAATAATACCGCAGAATGTAGGATGGCAAGAACAGGACGAGGACTGCATAACGCCTTCGACAGTGGCAACAAAAAAAGAGTTGCACACCGTAATGTGCAACTCCTTCGGATTTGGCGGTAACGACAGTTCCTTGATAATAACAGACGGTGTAAAAGAGAACCATTGCAACGCCACAATCAACAATTGCGGGATTGTTGCCGATGTCACCATAGACAATGCGGCACAACTGAACGAATTGTCTGAATATGTGTCGCCACGCGAGACACGCCGCATGGGATGTCTGCTGAAGGCTGCCACACTGACCTCACTGAAAGCTCTGAAACTGGCTGGTATAGACAAGCCCGATGCTGTCATCACAGCTACTGCATACGGTATGTTGGAGAACAGCGAGCGTTTCCTTACCGACATGACAGAGAATGGCGAACAGACACTCAGCCCCACCCTATTCATGCAGTCAACACATAACACCATTGGCAGTGCCATAGCAATACGGTTGAAGTGTCATGGATACAACATCACATACACGCAGGGAAGCGAATCTCTTGAATGGGCACTGCGCGATGCAAGGCGACTGATAGCCATGGGCAAAGCCGAAACGGTGCTCGTGGGTATGCACGACGAGGCAACGCCTTTGTTCAGGTCGCTGTTCCAGCGTATGAACCTGCCTGAACCGCCGGCACTCTTTTCAAGAGCCATCATTCTGAAACGCGAAGTATAAAGACCATGAACTACCAGCTGATAATATTATCTGTATTTCAGAGCCTGCTGCTCGCCATGGGACAGGTGATGCTGAAATTTGGCCTTGCACGCATGGAACCGTTTGCATGGAACGCATCGTTCTGGCGCTCTTTCCTGGTGAACTGGCAGTTTGCCCTGTGCGGACTGTCATTCGGTGCGGCAGGACTGCTGTGGATGTATATCGTAAAGCATTTCCCACTGAGCCAGGCATACCCTTTGGTATCGCTCAGCTATGTGTTCGGCATGCTTGCCGCAATAGTGTTCTTCCACGAAACGGTTGACATGACGAAATGGCTCGGAGTACTCCTTATCATGGCTGGCTGCGCACTGATAATGAAATAACCATAGAAAATATATAAAAGAAAAAATATTTATCACTTTATAAAATCATAAACAATATGAACAAGAAATCCACATTCTTAAGTATTCATCTGGCATTGTTACTGTCAATGCTGATGACTTCGCAGTTTACGGAAGCGAAGGTGAAACTGCCGTCCATCATCTCTGACGGCATGGTGATGCAACAGCAAAGCGATGTACGCCTGTGGGGCTCTGCCGATCCACAAACAAACATCACTATCAGCACCTCATGGGGCGAGAAAAACACCGTGAAAAGCGACAAGAATGGCAAATGGCTGACAACCATCCACACACCAGAGGCTTCCTTCGACAAGCAGACCATATCATTCAGTGACGGTGAATCTGTTTCTCTTTCTCTCTACATTGGTGAGGTGTGGCTTGCTTCTGGACAAAGTAACATGGAAATGCCACTGAAGGGCTTCGCCGGAGCATGCACGAAGAACGGAGCACTCGATGCCCTGCACGCTGCTCAGGAGTCTCCATACGTAAGAATGTTCAACGTAGAGAAGAAACAGACATATACACGTCGCAATGATTGCAACGGCAAATGGATGGAACCTACCTTTGAAAACGCAATGGAGTTTTCTGCCACAGCATATTATTTTGCTTCTGCAATGGCCAGTGCACTCGGTGTTCCTGTTGGCATTGTCAACTGCAGCTACGGTGGCGCAAGGGTGGAAAGTTGGATGTCGTTGGAGACTTGCAGCGAATATCCTGACGTTGCCACAGACAGTGTAAGCATCTTCACATCTCCAAAATCATGGGAACGTGCCATAGCAATGTATAACGCCATGTTCTGGCCCATACACCAATACACCGTGAAGGGTATAATATGGTATCAGGGATGCAGCAACGTGGGCACAAAGGATTATGCTGCACGTCTGGAACGCATGGTGAAGCAGTGGCGCAGCGAGATGAATCTGGGCGACATACCATTCTATCAGGTGCAGATTGCTCCTTATATATATAACAAGGAAGATGGCGTTGATGCTGCTTACCTGCGCGAACAACAGTTCATAGCATGCAACCGCATCGCAAACTGCGACATAGTATGCACCAATGACCTCGTGGAACCTTATGAGAAACATAACATCCATCCGCGTGAAAAGCGTACGGTAGGACTGCGACTTGCTCTGCTCGCACTGAACAAGACGTATGACAGAAAAGATATTGCATGCACTGGTCCACGCTATGATGCATCAAAGTTCTCCATCAACGGAAACACCATCAGTGTCGGCTTTGTCACAAATGAATATGGTATATGCCGCAACTATGGCCTTGAAGGCTTCGAGATTGCCGGCAGCGACCGCGTATTCCACACTGCAAAGGCTGTGTTCAACTGGCAGACAAACACCGTGGACCTCACTTCACCTGATGTTCCACAGCCAATAGCTGCACGCTATTGCTTCAAGGACTTCCAGATAGGAAATGTAATAGGTGGCAACGAACTACCTCTGTTCCCATTCCGCACTGACGATTGGTAAACAAAAATTACCGACGAACGGTAAACAAAAATTATCGACGACAACAAAAAAGTATCGGGGCATCACTGTTGCAGTGATGCCCCGATTGTTTTCTACAGATATTACTCTATAGATGTATAACTAATTCTTACTGTATATTACTGTAAATTAAACTTCGTAACCATTCGTTACCATTAACATTACTATATTACTTGCTTCCCAATATAGCCTTGGCATTGGCATTCTCCGGGTCAAGCTCTATGAGCTTTGAAGCAATCTCCTTTGCCTTGTCCATGTCGTTTACAGCGTGAACATAGTATGCGATGAGGGTGTTGTATGCATCGCCAAGCATCTTTGTCTCACCGGCAGAGCGGTCGCTCTTGGCATACAGGATGTCACCGAGTGTTGCGAAGTGAGGACCTGCAAGTTTCAGCTGCTCCATCTGTGGCATAGCGAGTGAGAATGGCATGCGTGCACGCTTCATTGCAACATAAGCGGCATTGTCTGGATATTTCTCACCGAGTGCCTTGTAGAGAGCGTCTGCCTTGTCGTATGCAGCCTGCTTGTCTTCCTTGGTGCTGTTGTCGTCTGCCAACTGGTCAACATACAACTGTGCAAGCAACTCGTCAACAGAGAAAGACTTCTGAGTCTGAGCCTTGAGATACTTGTCAAGGTATTCACCAGCCTTAGCATAGTCAGAGAGAGACTTGTAGCAGTCAGATATGCTCTTGTCAGCCTCCATGCTTGTGGTTGCATCGCAATCTTTCTGTCCCTGCAGGTTCTGATATGCTGCAATAGCCTCCTGATACTTTCCTGCAGACTTCAAAGCCTTTGAGTGATATGTATAGTCATATACTGAAGTCTTGAGCGAATCAGAAGCATTGAAGAGCTTGTCAGCTGCCTCAAGAGCCTTCTCGTATTCCTTCTTGTCTGTGTAGTTGAACATCATCAGACGGTTGAAGGAAGCATTGCGTGGGAACATGTTGTGTCCTTCTGTTGCTACCTGCAATGACTTGTCATAGTTCTTTGACAGGAAGAGGTTCGTAGCATAGTCAGAAATCTGATAGTCTTTCATCTGACTGAGCTGTACCTTGTCGTAGTACTCAATAGCCTTTGACATCTTGCCAGCGTTAGAGTAAATCTCAGCTGCAATAAGGTCAACAGGATAGTCAGGACGCTGTGCACGAAGGTCTTCCAGTGTCTGTACTGCACCGTTAGGGTCAGTCTTGCTCATGATCTGGGCATAGCGACGATAACCGTCAGGGTTCTTAGGGTCGAAGTACATTGCCTGCTGGAACTGCTGTGCAGCTGTACCACCGTCATCCTCGCTCACTGCGATGTTGCCAAGCAGCACGAATGGAGTTGCCGTAGGCTGTGCTTTCTTGTTAGAAACGAGGTCGGCAGCCTGCTGTGCATAGAGCTTTGCATTGGCATAGTCCTTGACTGCAAGGTAAGCCTTACCGATACTTACAAGGGCGTTTACGTCCTTCTTGTTCTGTTTGGCGATTGCAGCCACCTGCTTTGCAGCATCTGGTGCACCGCTCTTGATGATTGCAGCTACCTGCTCCTGAATAGCATCCTGCTGCTGGGCCATTGCTGGAGCAGCGATGACTGTCATCAGTGCTCCAATTATTATATTACGCATTTTCATAATCTTCAAAGTTTTAAATTCGTGAATTATATTATTTATAGTTCGTAAATTATATTTCTTTTATTACTTATTCTACCCTATTGACGCAAAAACTCGCACAAAAGTTTAAAGTTTTCTATTATTTACACAGAAAACTTTTTCTACATTCAAATATTGGATTGTTGAATTTCAAGCCAACACCATTATTCGTCGTTCACATGAACTTCCCGGAAGGTGATGTTTCCGTATGCCGGCAGAAGTCCAGCCTTCAGGATAACCATCTGTCCTTCGGTCTGTGATATGATAAGGTTTTTGAACCCTGTCGGCAATCCCATGTGTGTATCGTTCAGAAGTATATACAGTGTACGTGTAAACGGATAGTTGCCATTGTAGAAGTAATACTGATAAGGCTTGTATGAGTTCTTGTCATTGGCCACGTCAAGCGTTGACACAGCCATAGGACGGATGCCGCGCTTAAACGTCAAGTTCGTGCTATCGCGCTTGTCGTTGAGCCAGTTGCTGCCAATAAGTCCTATCGCATTCTTGTGCTGTTCCACATACTCCACCACTTCGGCTGTTGAGTCAACAGCAAAGGCACCCGGAGCAGTAATAGGCTTGCCACCGAGGATACTGTCTTCTACATAATGTACCGTTGATGATTTCTTGTTGTCGAACACAATGGAGATGTCGCCAAGCTTTGAGCCAGGGTATATCTCGTCCCAGCGTTTCACTTCACCTTTGAGGATTCGTCGTATATCTTTCACACTGATACAAGAGTCAGTGTTCTGTGCGTTCTGTACTATAGCCAGACCATCATACGCAAATCTGATGCTCTGTGGGAACTGCTTGTGAGCTTTAAGATACTCCAGCTCCTTGGGTTTGAAATCACGTGAAGTAATGGCAAGCCACAATGAATCCTTCATCAGGAGATCGATGGCTTCCGACTCGTCTGTATAAATAGGAGTCAATTTTGCATTAGGATATTTATACTCGAAGAGTTCACGTATCTCTTCTATTATTGGACTGAAACTCGCATCGGAGGCATACTGTATGCTACCTGTTGAGAATGTGTCCGTGCGTCCGCTCTTGTTCTCATTAGCACATGAAGCAACCAGAGCAATCGCTGCTATTGCAAAGAAAAAGTCAGTTAGTATTCTTTTCATCATTTGCTTACAAATAATTAAGGAGTTAAGTAGCCAAGAAAATCTCAACCACTTTAACTCCTTAACTGTTTTACTTATTGTACTTTCATCATTACTGCAGGCGGAATGTCACAGGCAGGGTGTAACGTACTGTTACGGCCTGACCATTCTGCTTACCAGGAATCCACTTAGGCATGGCCTTAACCACGCGAACGGCTTCCTTGTCAAGTGATGGGTCAACAGACTTAGCAACATGCACATTAGAGATGCTGCCGTCCTTACCTACAACGAACTGTACGACTACACGTCCCTGAATACCGTTCTCCTCTGCGATGACAGGATACTTGATATTGCTGTTCAAGTAGTTCATCAGTGCAGCCTGGCCACCAGGGAATGAAGGCATCTGTTCAACAACGTCGAACACCTTGTTCTCCTCTTCCTTTGGTTTAACAGGCTCAGTAGCGATGACTTCCTTAGCCTTGAGCACTTCACCACCTTCATCGTTACCCTTCACGTCGAAAGAACCGATAGATACTTTCGTACTCATGATTTCATCCTGTGACTTCATCTCGTCCTCAGGGCGAACCTCATCGTCTTTCTTGATGACAGGTGCGGTGAACTTGATAGAGCTCTTAACCTTCTCCACCACTTTCTCCACGTTCTCTTGCTTAACCACTTCCTTACGTTCCACCTTGGCTTCTTTCTTCTGCTCGAGCTGAGAAAGTTCCACGGCTTCCTGCATGGCTTGTCTCTTTTTGGCAGCCTCATCCGCAAGGTTTTTGAGGGTGAGACCTATCTGACATGCGATGGCAAGCAAGATAACCGCAATGATAGCAATGAGATTACGCTTACCAGTACCCTTACGGAGGGCATAGGCACCGTATTCCTGATTACGCTTCTCGAACACGAGGTCGGTCCACGAACCGGATATAAGATCTATTTTTGCCATTTTTGTTTATCTTTTTTAGTTGTTAATTTAACTTGTCTTTGATAAGTAATGATACAGGAAGATTACTTCACGCCTTTCTCGTCGAGGAGTTTCTGATCCTGATCGTTGATCTTATCAATGACGTACTTACCAATGCTGCATATCTGCATTTCGTCAAGAGCATCAACCACATTCTTGTAGCTTGAAGAGTCTGTGGCTTTGATGATGATGGTCATAGTCTGGATCTTACCGCTTGGCAGGTCACCTGACTTCAACTTAGAAAGTTCCTTAGAATATACTGAGTCTGGCATATTCTCCTTGTCCTTTCTTGCGTCAAGTTCCATCTTTGCCTTCATCACCTGCAGTACAGGCTGTGTATTGTCCTCGGTAACGTGTGTCTGGAGGACCTTACGTATGCCATTCTTGCCCCATGTGGTTTCCTTCAGGCATGAAGGGTCGTCGTACTTCGGCATACCTTCCACGTAGAAGATCTTGTCGTTTCCTGCCACATAGATGGTGATAGTGTAAGATGCCTTTGTCACTGTCTTGTCCTCATTATCCAGGTTCTTGTCGTTTGAAGGCATACTCAGCTCCATTGACTGAGGTTTTGCGAGCGACGTACAGAGCATGAAGAATGTGATAAGAAGCATCATCATATCAACCATAGGTGTGAAGTCCACACGTACGTTTATTTTCTTCTGTTTGCTTTCTTTCTTTGCCATTCTTTATTCCTCCCCTGTCTTTAATGATGTGATAAGGTAGTAACGGTTCTGATCCATGTCCTGAAGCTCAGACATTACCTTCTTCACGCTTCCGTAAGGAGTATCAGAGTCTGCCTTGATGGCAATCTTGAGGTCCTCCACTGCGTCCACGGCAGATGTAACCCACTCCTGGAACTCACTCTTGCCACCGTTGATAGAGTCGAGAGGCACACCGGCATCAGGGCCTGTAATTGTCTCTGTCATCTTCTCTGCAGGCAGTGCGAGATAGTTCTTGAGCTTACTGAGGCTCATACCCCACATTGGGTCTGTCTGGAACTTCTTCAAATCCTGGCCACTCAGGTTCAGTGTGAATTTGTCGTTCATATCCTGTGCGACTGCGAGCACACTGTTCTGATTGTCCATACTCATAAACACCTTGCCGTCCTTTCCGACAATGATGTTCAAGACGTCCTTTTCTGGAATCTTGACCTCACTCACAGACTGTGGCTGGTTTACCTTCACCGGCTCATTCTTCACGAACGTTGATGTCAACATGAAGAAGGTCAGGAGAAGCACCATCACGTCTGACATAGGGGTCATGTCAATCCAGACGTCGCTTTTCTTAACTTTTAACTTACCCATATTCTGAATAAAATTTTAAAGGGTTAGTAAAAGATTAAGCTTCTGGGTGCTTGTCTTCGTAGGTGTGTGCGATGGTGTAACCAAT
>JAEEHW010000115.1 GCA_016281055.1 Prevotella sp. | reverse complement strand
TCGCTGCCCAGACGGCAAGGTGCGCGTGTTCCGTACCGACGAGAATGCTGCACGCCTGCAGTCAACATGCCGCGGCATACTGATGCCTGAACTGCCAACGGAGAAGTTCAATGAGATGGTTGACAAGGTGGTACGACTCAATCAGGAGTTCATACCGCCATACGAGAGCGGTGCCACACTCTACGTGCGTCCTCTGCTCATCGGTACGTCAGCGCAGGTAGGCGTTCACCCTGCAACGGAATACCTGTTCCTCATCTTCGTCACGCCTGTAGGTCCATACTTCAAGGGCGGTTTCTTTGCAAACCCATACGTCATCATACGCGACTTCGACCGCTCTGCCCCACTCGGCACCGGTATATATAAGGTGGGCGGCAACTATGCTGCTTCGCTGCAGGCTAACAAGAAGGCTCACGATATGGGCTACGCATGTGAGTTCTACCTCGACGCAAAGGAAAAGAAGTACATCGACGAGGCTGGCGCTGCCAACTTCTTCGGTATCAAGAACAATACATACATCACTCCTAAGTCAACCTCTATCCTGCCTTCTATCACCAACAAGTCACTCATGCAGCTGGCAGAGGACTTCGGCATGAAGGTAGAGCGTCGCCAGATACCAGAAGAGGAACTGGAGACATTCGAGGAGGCTGGCGCTTGCGGTACTGCTGCCGTTATCTCGCCAATCTCAAAGATTGTGGATATAGAGACCGGCAAGGAATACAACTTCGGTGACAAGCCAGGCCCATGGTCAGAGAAACTCTTCAAGAAACTGCGTGACATACAGTACGGCATTGAGCCTGACACTCACAACTGGACACGCGTGGTAATAGAATAAGGCCATGATGGACACCTGCACCGGATACAAGGATAGGGCGATAGCCTCCCTTGAAGGCAAATGGGGCGATGCTGCCATTGTTACACTGATATATATGCTGATAACAAGTGGAGTCGGACTTGCCATGAACTTCACCATATTCCGCAATGCAAGTTTTCTATGGACGCTTGCCACCATTCAACTGGCGTGGGGATTTATCATCATATTCCTCAACGTAGCACGCGGACAGGAGAAGATAGCGCTAGACCAACTGTTTGACGGTTATCGTGGCAACTGGTCGCGCATTCTCGTCACCATGCTGCTGAAGATGGTTTACACAATGTTGTGGATGTTGCTGTTAATCGTTCCCGGCATCATCAAGAGCTATTCCTACGCCATGACGGAATACATACTGAAGGATGACCCGGAGATAACGGAGAACGCTGCCATAGAGAAGAGCATGCAGATGATGGAGGGTCACAAGATGGAACTTTTCCTTCTCGACCTCAGTTTCATTGGTTGGGCTCTGCTCAGCATACTGTCGTGCGGCATAGGTTTCTTCTTCTTGGAACCATACATGTGTACGGCACGCGCACATTTCTATGAAGACCTGAAACAAGAAACGCCACGAGAGGCTTTCATTAATGGATAAATAAAAAAACAAGCCGCAGGAATAAGTTCCCTGCGGCTTGTTTTTTTATTTATCTGTAATCTTACAGAAAAACATTATTGCTGTTCCATGATAACGTCATCTACTATATAAGCGTCGCTGAATGTATAAAGCTGTGTTGAAGGGTCATGCAACAGCCTGCATGTCCTTGATGTATAAAACAAATCCAAAGCATGCTCCGAAGATATTCCCAGCCTCTCTGAAAGCAGAGTAACTATCCTGCCTATTTTATTCCACATAAGTAAATCACTCAGCATCTGACATTATATTTTATAGGATTCAACATATACCATGCACTCGTCAATCACCTTCTGATTGGCAATGCAAAGTTGATTGTTAGGTTGGTGTTTTGCCAACTCATGCAATGCCATATCCAAAGGCATTAGATTCGCTATATACGCTTCTACAGTGTCAACAACGCGATCATTAGCTACACCGCCCTCTATCACATCATATCTTTCTATATCCTTACGACCTATGCGGTTTGCTACAATGAATTGCAACCATTCATTGTCATAATGATCAAAACGATAATACCGGAAAGACTTTTTCACCTCGTCAATATCAAGGTCATAAACATTAACTACACCCGGTATCACCCTTATTTGCTGCATACGCTGCGCCCATGACTCTGCCTGTGACTTTATATCCGTAACATAGAACCCCAGTCCAAAGTCAAGTTGCGGTCTACCCGCAGCAACTACCGGATATTTAACTATTGCCGTTCCTCCGTGGTATATTTTCATTTCTTATTTGTTTTTAGTTTTTCCTCCCTTACCCTCAATGCCTCGAGTATGTCCTCCGTTATAATCTCCCGGCTTTGAGTATGAAGGGTATCGTAACACGGATAAATCAAATCGCGAAACAGTTCTACCCTCTTCATCCTGTCATATACATCTGTAGCAGGAACCTGTAATCGACTTGCAACAGATTCTACACACGATGAAGCAAATATATTTCTCAGTTGCGTTTCTGACGGATAAGCGTACCCATTGTCAGACATTAAACCTGTAGGATTGTTTCTCATATGTTTATATCCTTTCTATATTTCTGTAAATCATCACCTTTATCATCTTTCCATTCTGTCCATCCATTTGAAGCACCACCGACACAGAACAATGCAGCACCACTCGGAGTCTTGAAAAGAACATTTCTAGTTACGATCCTTTCTCCGTTTTTCTCTTCTGTATATTTAACAAACAGTTCGTCACGTTTTGCCATGCCTGTTTTTCCAATACTACCAAGATGCAGTGGATTTACTTTACTTCCCTTCAACACCATTAAAGTTTGATCATTAGGATTGTACAGACCATGCGCATCAGAATTTCGCTTGATAGAACATGAAACATATCCAGACTGATCTATTTCGTCATTAGTTTCTTTCTCTTTTTTAATTTCCGAACCAGTTTCAACATTAAAGCCCAATTCTCTAGCGAGTTCAACAATGTTTTGAATATTTCCTATCCCCCATTGTGTAGATACTGCAAATGGAACATTGTCTCCAGAATATAGTATTTCATCCGGTTTATCGAAATATCTACGACCTTTATAGCCTTTATTCTTTATATATTCAACTGTCCTAATGACACCAAAAGAGAACTTCTGTAACTTTGGTTGAAATATTTGCTCTAATTCATCAAAAGTAATTTGAGGATGTTTTTTTAAGTATTCAGCTACAACAGTATATACAAACTCTGCTTTACCCACTGCTGGAGCACTATCAAGAGAATAACAGGTAGAGTCATAATGTCTTTGGGTTTTCTCTTTATTTAACAAAGGCGCTACCATTACATTTTCATTATTGTCAGCCGCCGTAAATATCAACGTTGCCAACATTCCTTTTATATCATTCTCCGTAAAAGTATGATTATACTTCTCCAACAAATACGGAAGCAGACTCTCTGTAACCTGTGTCTGTGCCTCAACAATCAAACTCTCCTTAATTTTATTAAGACTTGCCTGACGTTCTATTTCATCTATACGTTCCTTACAGAACTCAACAATATTATCTCTATTAAAATTTTCTTTTGAGAATTTCTCAACAAACCTTACTCCTTGCTTATTATCTAACTCCAGTGGAATTCGTAATATTGAATTAATGCGGCCGTTATCATAAAATACTTCTATATGTTCCCCTACATAAACACCCACATCCACTTTCAACTGACGCATATATGACAATAACTGCAAACGCTCTCTTTCCGTTTGTGAGTGCAGAGGACGTTTTACTTCTATAACAAATTGTGCATCATTTCCCTTCTTGATAAGTATATCTGGTTGTATAAACTTATTATTACCTATGGGAATATTGGGTTTATGACAAATCTCACCACAGAAAAGGAACCATCCCAATAACTGAAGCTGACCTTCTAATGCAGTATGATACATTTCCTCGTCAACCTCCTTTTTTTTACAATCCATTAAGACACAGACAAACTGATTCCATTTCTCGT
Source organism: Prevotella sp. (assembly GCA_016281055.1). Classification (GTDB taxonomy): domain Bacteria; phylum Bacteroidota; class Bacteroidia; order Bacteroidales; family Bacteroidaceae; genus Prevotella. The sequence continues at coordinate 2,223 of JAEEHW010000115.1, read as the reverse complement.
TCATATTGTTCACATATTGGTTATTTTGTCACTGTAAACCACCTTAATACATATTATATATGGTTTATATTTGCAAAGGTAACGATTTATTATGACATCGCCAAACTTTTCAATTACATTTTGTTTGCTCATTCAAGAAAAAATATGTAATTTTGCACAACTAAAAGACGAAGATATATGGGAAAAGGCAAACTGGCGAAATTCGCCGACATGGAACGCTATGAAAATGTGTTCCAATATCCATACAGCGTGGTTGACGATGTTCCGTTCGACATGAAAGGGCACTGGCGCGAGCAATATTTTCATAACGACAACCCGATAGTGCTTGAACTGGGTTGCGGCCGCGGCGAATACGCCGTAGGACTGGCTCAACGCTACCCCGACAAGAACTTCATCGGCGTTGACATCAAAGGCGCCCGAATGTGGACAGGCGCCACAGAAGCGCTCAACAAGGGATTGAAGAACGTGGCCTTCCTACGTACGAATATCGAGATAATAGACCGTTTCTTCGCTCCCGGCGAGGTACAGGAGATATGGCTCACATTCTCTGACCCGCAGATGAAGAACCCTCGCAAGCGACTCTCTTCCACCTATTTCATGGAGCGCTACCGACATTTCCTCGTGGATGGCGGCATAGTACACCTGAAGACGGACTCTAACTTCCTGTTCACCTATACTTCATATATGGTGGACACGAATAAACTGCCACTGTTGCTGCGCACAACAAATCTGTATGCAGAAAGTGACGAGGCTTACTGCATCGCCAATGCAATTCAGACTTACTATGAATCTATGTGGCGCGAGCGTGGCATAGACATCAAATACCAGGCCTTCAAACTGCCGCAGACAGGTACACTGACTGAACCCGATGTTGAGATAGAAATGGACGAATACCGCTCCTATCACCGCGACAAGCGTTCGTCAAAGACTACTGCGAAATAAAACAAAAGAGTGTGAACGATGAACTTTGAATCATTAAACGGCAAGCGCATAGCGGTACTGCTCAGCGGAGGCGTTGACAGTTCGGTGGTGGTGCACGTACTTTGCGAGCACGGCCTTAAGCCAGACTGCTTCTATATCAAAATCGGTCCTGAGGAGCAGGAAGAATGGGACTGCACCTCTGAGGAAGACCTTGAGATGGCTACTGCCGTGGCACATAAATACGGACTGTCACTTGAGGTCGTGGACTGCCATAAGGAATACTGGGACGAGGTGACTCGATACACCATGGAGAAGGTGAAGGCTGGATTCACACCCAACCCTGACGTGATGTGCAACCGTCTGATAAAGTTTGGCGCTTTCCACGAGAAACGCGGACATGAATACGACTACATCGCCACCGGCCATTACGCGCAGACAGAGATTGACGAGGAAGGCAGGAAATGGCTCGTGACATCTCCTGATCCCGTGAAGGACCAGACAGACTTCCTCGCACAGATATACGACTGGCAACTGCGTAAGGCCATCTTCCCCATCGGACACATGATGAAGGAGGAGGTAAGGGCAATAGCCGAGCGCGAACACCTTATCAACGCACGGAGAAAGGATTCACAGGGCATCTGTTTCCTTGGCAAGATAAACTACAACGACTACCTGCGCCGCTATCTCGGCGAGAAGCCAGGACTTGTCATTGACATAGAGACCGGCAAGAAAGTGGGTATGCACAAGGGATTGTGGTTCCACACCATAGGCCAGCGTCATGGACTTGGCTTTGGCGGCGGCCCTTGGTTTGCCGTAAAGAAGAATATTAAGAAAAACATGCTCTTCGTGTCGCACGGCTACGACCCAAAGACGGCATACAAACAGCAGTTCAAGGTGCACGACATGCACTGGCTTACCGCTCCGCTGCCTGATGCGGAGAAGATACCCATCACTTTCAAGATACGCCACACATCAGATTTCCTGACCGCCACCATCACTCCCCTACCCGACGGCGAGTACCTAATAGAGGCCACAAAGCCCATTCACGGGGTGGCACCGGGACAGTTCTGTGTCATCTATGACAACCAGCATCACCGTTGCTATGGTTCGGCGGAAATAACAGTATAAAAAAAATGGGAGCTAAAGGACACCGCCTTTAACTCGGCGTATAGCTCATTTTGCAGGATGATTTTGAGTAGTAGGTATTCAATAGCTCAAATTGCAGGATGACTTTTTCTGCCGTTTTCTTGGCTTTTTGGACTAAAGTTAGTACCTTTGCTACCGCAGTCTGAAGCATAGTGG
>JAEEHW010000114.1 GCA_016281055.1 Prevotella sp. | reverse complement strand
GTGGTGAGCATATGGGGTGCTACGCATCCGTGGGCAGGTTTCCTTGGCTGGGGACAGAGCGAGGACGACTGTGTGCAACGCCATGACCTTAAATGCCGTCCTTGCAGCATCTACGGCAACAAGCCTTGCCTGCGCGGCGATATGGAGTGCATGAATATCAGTGAGGAGGAGATAGTGGAGAAAATATTGAAGTGAAAAACGAAAAGTGAAAAGTGAAAAGTGAAAAGTGAAAAGTGAAGAATTTAAATTACGGGATGTAAAAGGTAACTTAAATTCTTCACTCTTCACTTCCTTTATGCCTTGGCGTAAAGGACTGGATTTGTTTCAGGGTCGTTATACATCTTCATCTGGCGGTACACCTTCATGTATTTGCGGCCTGAAACGATGTCGTCGAGCAACTGGTCGATGGCCAGTGAGAGGTCGCGCTGCTGTTCCAGCAGTATGCTGAGCTTGCCGTGACAGAGGGCAATGTGCGTTGGGTCTGCATCAGTGCGCTGTGTCTGCTCCTCCATGTGCCATATCTTCAGGGCAAGGATAGAGAGGCGGTCGATGGCCCATGCCGGACTCTCAGTGTTGAGCATAGCATCCGGGAATGGCTTGATGCTCTTGTAGAGGTCGCGGAAATAAGTGTCGATGTCCTCCACTACGTCAGTGCGGTCCTGGTTCGACTTGTCGATGCGACGCTTCAGTGCCAGTGCCTCCACTGGGTCTATTTCCGGATCACGTATGATGTCCTCAAGATGCCACTGCACAGTGTCAATCCAGCATTTGTGGTAAAGCACTGCATCGATGCTGCCCTTGCGATAGGGATTCTCTATCGGTGTGTCGATGTTGTCGCTCTTGTGGTAGTCGGCTATGGCGCGACGGAAAATGTCGTTTGCCTTATCTGTGAACATTGTCATCTTTATGATAGTTTTAATTTAAGTGCAAAGTTAATGATTTTTTGCTAAATACTGAAATGAGTATATTTTTATTAAAAAAAATTTATTAAAACCTAACAATGTTTAACAAAGATTTTTTATTATTGAACCACTTGTGCACAAATGGATAGTAATTTTGCAGAAGAAATCAGAATCAGAATACTCGGAGTACTCCGATAATTCTGATTACTCTGATCACTCAGATTACTCCGAAAAATAATAATAATAAAACTCTTGAAACAATGAATGCTACTGACAAGGAACTGATGATGCGCAACGAACTGCGCGTAATTTCTGACATGAAGGAACTGCTTATGCACCGTGAGGACGAGGGACTGCTGTGGCATGGCACCAAGACCGACCTGGTGGAGATGGTACATATATTATATGAGAGTGAGGAACTGACCGACGACGACGGTCTGCCCGTGCCCTTCAAGCACCTTATGGCGCGCTGCTGCAGCGTGGTGCATGAGAGGGTGCCGAGGAATCCTGCCTCTTATCTGTCGCAGGCAAGGCAGTGCAAGGGCATGAAGCGTGCCCCGCTGCTGATGAGGTATAAGGGAAGGTTTTATTGACTACATAGTTGACTACATAGTATAATTTTTTTTTGGGATGAAAATGTAGTAATTTTGCACTCAGAAATCAGAGACGTTCACCAATCAAAAATGATTGACGCTAACTATTTCTTCGTGCGAAGAAGCACTCAGAAACGAGAGAGACATGAAATACATGAAATGAATAGAAGGTATGTCTGATACCTATGAAAAACACACAACCTTTTCAATAAATAATATTATGGAAAACACACAAAACAATAATACTGACATTCAGTTGAGCGAACATTTCCGCTTGTCAGAATTTACACGCAGTGCAACGGCCATACGATATGGCATTGACAACCAGCCTGAGATTGAAGACATAGAGGCGCTGCAGAGCCTCTGCGTCAATGTGCTGGAACCATTACGCAAGCGCTTTGGCGTGATACGCATAACAAGCGGATACCGTTCGCCTAAACTGAACAGTGTGATTGGTGGTTCACGTACGTCACAGCATATGCGTGGCGAGGCAGCCGACATTCACGTGGGGTCGCTCGAGGTGGCCAGGAAGATGTTTGCATACATTATGGCAAACATTGACTTTGACCAGTTGCTTCTCGAGATGAAGGGTGGCAGGGTGCATTGCTTGCATATCAGCTATACTACGGAACGCGTAAACAGAAGGATGGCGAGGAGTAGCTATCGACCCCACCCCTTAATCCCCTCCCGGGGGAGGGGGTAAATATGAAATAGACTATATTATATAATATAACCCGGGATAATATTTTTAGTCAGATACATTTATTACCCCCTCCCCCGGGAGGGGATTAAGGGGAGGGGTTTTCTTTAACTTTTTAATATTATTATTTACTATGGCAGCAATTCAGTATGTAACTTATCAGGACAATCGTAAGAACGGCACTAACCTCTGGTATGGCCGTGCAGTGTATCCATCAACCATCGATCTCGATGCTATCGCAGAGCGTATTCAGCAGAACTGTTCTATGAAGAAGAGTGATGTAATGGCGGTGCTCACCGAACTTATCGAGACTATGCGCTATGAGCTTCAGAACTCTAACAAGGTGAAGCTTGACGGTTTCGGTACCTTCTATATTGGTCTGCGCTCTAAGGGTGCTATTGATGAGAAGGATTTCAACGCTAACGAGTATGTCAAGGGTTTCCGCGTGAAGTTCCTCGCTGAGGGCAAGAAGCAGAACGGCAAGATTACCCGTACCTTCACCGAGGGCATAAGAGTGGTGAAGGCTGGTTAAGAAAAAGACCTACGACCCCTCCCCTTCCCTCCCAAGGGAGGGGGACTGGCTTTCCAGACAATTATTATACCTTAATTACGAACTTAAAAAATTTTTTAGAGATGAAAGCTAACAAATGGAGCGTTATCATTAATGCTATTCTCACCGCAATAACAAGTATCGTCAGTGCGCTGAACTTTTAAGTGAAGAACGAAGAGTGAAGAGTGAAGAATTTGAGTTACTATTTGACTGCATCATTTAGCTAATCAATATGCAAGCGTAACTTAAATTCTTCACTCTTCACTCTTCGTTCTTCACTTTGTCTTTTTTACTTCACCACAATATTAATAATCTTCTTTGGCACCACGATGGTCTTGATGATCTGCTTGCCCTCGGTGTACTTGGCGGTGCGCTCGTCGGCAAGAGCCATCTTCTCTACGTCGTCCTTAGAGGCGTCGGCAGGCACCTGCATGGTGAAGCGTGTCTTACCGCAGAACTGTACCGGCATGGTAATCTCAGAGTCCTTCATCTTTGACTCATCCCATACAGGCCACTGGGCGTCGCATACGGTGCCTTCGTTGCCAAGCTGATGCCACAGCTCCTCGGCGATGAACGGTGCGAATGGTGCTATGAGCACTACAAGGTCCTTCAGTATGGCCTTAGAGTGGCACTTCTGCAGTTCGCTGACGGCAATCATGAAGGCAGAGATAGAAGTGTTGTAAGAGAACTGCTCTATGTCCTGCGTAACCTTCTTGATGAGCTTGTGCAGGCTCTTCTCCTGCTCTGCCGTTGGTGCGTCGTCGTTGACGGTCCAGTTGCCCTCACGGTCATAGAACAGTCCCCAGAACTTCTTCAGGAAGCGGTGGCAGCCGTCGATGCCGTTGGTGTCCCATGGCTTTGACTGCTCCACAGGACCGAGGAACATCTCATAGAGACGCAGCGT
>JAEEHW010000013.1 GCA_016281055.1 Prevotella sp. | reverse complement strand
TCGCGGGTAACTTCTGTAATACTGTGCCTGGTGCATTTGCATCATCTGCCAGGGATTCTGAAAATCCAATCAGTCTCGTAACCAATGAACATGTAGCTGGTTACAGTACCAATGGAATGGCACAGAACTTCAACTGTTACTGGGATGGTGACCTTTGTGAGGAAACATATAATGCTGACGGAACCAACTATGATGATAAGCCAGGCGCTATCTATAAATATAATCAAGGTAAGATAAAGACGTTTGAGGGTTCGTTGGCAAACAACTGGACTAAGGCCACTCCTTGTTTCATGGGTGACATCCTCGGTGACTGGCGTCATGAGTTCGTTATGCGCACAGCTGACAACAAGATACGCATTTACACCACGACCATCGAGACCCCATGGCGCATTTATTCTATGTGGTATGACCACCAGCAGCGTAACGCTATGGTATGGCAGATGTGTGGATATAACCAGCCACCTCATACCTCTTACTTCCTCGGTGAGTTGGAAGGCATCACTGCCGCTCCGCCGTCTCTTACTATGACAGGACGTACCGAGGTCGCTAACGGAGGAACCATCAGTAACAATGGTGAGTCAGTCATCACTTGTGAGACTGGCAACATGACCGTCAATGTTGCCGACGGTGCTACACCTTATATATATATAGACAACACTCCGTCATTGGTGTCAGGTTCTGCTCCGTCAGAAGCTACTGCCAAGGAGTATCCTATCACATACACTTACTACACCCACACTCTTACAGGTGGAGCCTTCGCAGGTGACATGCGCCTTGTGAAGCAGGGTGACGGTGCGCTGACTCTCCCTGACGTAGTGCAGACATATACTGGTCAGACTGATGTATGGGCTGGTACGCTTAACTTCAACGGTACTTTGCAGAACTCACGCCTCTGGCTTAACCGCTTTGCAGAGCTCAACTCTGACAATGGTACTTTCGCTAAGGGCATACAGGCAGAATATGCTGCCATCATCCGCCCAGGTGGCAAGGAGGCTAAGGCTTCTACCATAACCACAGACTCGCTTATCCTTGATTACGGTTCTGTCGTTGAACTCGATATCTACAGCAACGGATTAAAGGCAGACTCTATCAAGGCAAACGTGCTGAAGATAGAGAAAAAGGACTGGACCAACGGTCCTCAGTACCTCGCACCTATATTCCGCATCAATGCACATCCGGCGGCAGGAGCGGCTGCTATTGCTGACGGCGTGTATTGCCTTGGTACAATAGGTGAAGTCAAGGGTAACCTTGGTGATATCATTATTGAAAACCTTCCAAATCAGAAGGCTGTCCTTTCACTTGAGGAAGGCAAGCTCTTGCTTACGGTGACCAATTATGTGGGCGAGCCAGTCGCTTGGAAGGGCGACAAAGGAAAAGCCTGGGACCTTGATGAGACAGCAAACTTCGTTAAGACAGAGACTGGTGAAGAGGCGGTTTTCTATACAGGTTCAGATGTGACGTTCAATGATAATGCCACAAGCTATGATGTAGAGATAAAAGGCAACGTGTCACCTGCGTCTGTCACCTTTGTTAATAGTAAACAGTACACTGTTTCTGGCGATAAGATTATAGGAACTCCAGATTTGCTGAAAGACAGCGTCGGTGTGGTTTATCTGAATAATGTCAACGACATGGGTAACACTACCATCAGCGGTGGTACCCTCTATGTTGCAAGTCTTGCAAACTCTACAGGTACGGAGATGGGTTCACTTGGTACTATCGACAAGACCATCACGCTTACAGGTGGTGGCGCTCTTTCTCCAACAGCCTCATTCACGAGTGAGCAGAAAATCATCTGCTATAAAGATAATGGCGTGATTGACGTTCCGACAGGTTTGACCTTCACACAGGCGGCAAATATTGCTACCTCACAGGGCGGTGCTCTTACGAAGGCTGGCGCAGGTACGCTGACCTTGACAGGTAGTCTTACTGCCAACGGAATAACCGTAAAAGCCGGTACATACAACTTTACAGGTACTGCCAATGCCAAGACTATAACTTTGCAGGGCAATTCTAAACTCTCAGGTCAAGGAGTCCTCGCAAGTCCTATCGTCGTAGATGCAGGCGCTAACGTTACATGGGATTTGCCGGGAAGTAGCTATAAGGATATAGCTTGTTCAGTGTCTGGTTCAGGCACAATTACCGTAAATACCACCAACACCGTTAATCGTACTCGTATTACTGGTAACTGGAGCGGTTTTAAAGGAACGGTGAAATACACCAATACCTCACAAGTGATGCCTATAAAGACTGACTGGAATCTTGCGAATGGTACACTTGACATTGGCGAAAAGGCGTATGTGGCTGCGGTAGCTAATACCTGTACTATAGGTAAGCTTACTGGTAAAGGCGTGTTAGAACATCCAATTGCAGACTTCAACAGCCAAACAGCTCCGTCGGGCAGCAACACATGGCGCGTAGGAAATAGTTCGGAGACTCTTGGGGACTTTACGTTTGACGGCTATCTTTATGATGCTGGCGGTACCAATAAGTCAAACTTTGAAAAGATAGGTACATGTACCATGACAGTCTCAGCCGCATGGCAGAACTCAGGAACGGTTAAGATTTCAGAAGGCGAACTGCGCTTGAATGTGGGCGCCTCGCTCGGTACGGGCGCATTGACAGTGGCAGAAGGCGCAGTGCTGTCTGGTTGTAGTGGCACTAGTACAAGTGCTGCAAAGACACGACCAATGCAGAATCCTACCGTTACGGTGAACGGTACACTTTGGCCGTCAAGTTCAACGAGTATGACGAAAACTCTATGGTATTTTGATGATAATACTATTAGTTTTTCTAATACAGGTATATTAAAGGTCGGC
>JAEEHW010000113.1 GCA_016281055.1 Prevotella sp. | reverse complement strand
CATGTAAATGTCAAGCCTTATATCAGGTGGTTATTGCGACGGGGTTCCACCTCTTCCCATTCCGAACAGAGAAGTTAAGCCCGTTTGCGCCGATGGTACTGCAATGCAATGTGGGAGAGTAGGAAGCCGCCTCCTTTTACAAAAGACTCTGGATAACAGAAATGTTTTCCAGAGTCTTTTTGTTTACTGTCAGACTTTATTTATGTTTTCTCTTTTATGAATAAATTTCATTGGGTAGTAGTTTTATTGGTCTTATTATCAAGTATTGCCATACGTTGTTATTGGGCTGTACAGAAGGAAGGTATGCATATTGATGAAGTGGCTACTTTTTCTATATCTGAGTGTGATGGTGCTTTCTATTCACCTGATGTGTTTTTTGAGGAAAATGTGAAACTTACAGGTAAGGAATTGAAAAATATGTACTTTATTCATGACACGCGTTTGAAAGGAACCTTGCATGATGTGCGCTATATGTGGTATAATATTTGGGTGCGTGATCATACAAACTTCTATTATACATTGATAAGAGTATTTTTCACAGGGTCTGATACTACGGATATAAAGATAATACAGTTACGTGGAATTACCTTTAATATTCTTGTCTATATTCTTAGTTTTTTTGTATTCTTGAAAATACTGTTGCTATATTTCAAAGATAGGCTGCTGTTATCATTAGCTACACTCACTTGTTTTGCTTTTATGACAGGTGATATTTCAAATACAATCTTCATCAGAACTTATGAACTGCAGATGTTGATGGTTTTGCTCTTGGCATACTGGTTGTCAGTGATAATACAAAAGAAAGATAATGGCTTGTGGAAATATAACTGTCGGAACTTTTTTATTACAGCATTGGCATTGACAGGTGTGTTGTGGACAGGATATTTTATGTTTGTCCTCGTGGCAGTGTTTGGACTTTTCTTGTTATGGCGATTGTATCGTGATGGCGAATTAGTGAAAGGTTCTGTTTTCTTTACAGGAACGACGCTGTGTGCATTGGCATTGTGTCGGCTGCTCTATCTTAGTTATTTCAATGGTTTTTATAATGATGAACGTATTTCAGAGAAGTTTGAGTTGTCTGTATGGTTGACAACGTTTGCTGACAGTGTTTCTACATGGGCAGTATTAATGTTGCGTAATACATTGTATCTGCCTGTATTGGCATTGCTTTGTTTGGCTGCTTTAGTTTCATGGAAAAATAGGAAATCGCTCCCTTGGGTCTTTATGCCAGCTTTAGTATATACATTTATAGTGATGCTCTTGTCTCCTTATAAAACAAATCGCTACATGGTGGCTGCCACACCATTGTTGTTGCTTGTCATACCGGTTGTGTCAGGTTGGGTGAAGAATAGAAAATTGCGTCTGGCGTTTCTAATCAGCATTACATCTATATATATAGTAAGAGCGATGTTTAAGAGCAATATAGATAATCTGTTCTTGTTTCCAGAATCATCAAAATACCTTAAAGTGCGTGACAGAAATATACATATAATACAAAAGTCGCGTTGGCTTTTGATGAGTTTAATGCCTGTCATGGAGGACGATATAAAGTATTGTTTGAGTAACACTCTTCATTGTAATGAAATAAAGTCCGGTGATATTGTGTTGTATGGAATCACAAAAGATGAGAAACCAGAGACTATACCTGTAAATTACAAAGAAATAGTCAAGTCAGGATACTATACTTACTATATGGTGGAATGATTTATATAGAGGTTGATGTATGTAAAAATACAGTAGTATCACTGTTGTTATATGTATGTTAGGATAAAATTCTTGTATGGCATATGCAGATATTGAGTAAAATAGAAAAGAAAATACAGAAACTGTTTCATAAGGCGTGTGCTGATTATGGTTTGCTGACAGATGGTGATAAAGTACTTGTCGCATTATCTGGTGGAAAGGACTCTTTGGAATTGCTGCGCTTGTTGGCATTTCAACAGAAAATCTATAAACCCCGAATACATGTTTCTGCGGTTCATGTGGTTATGGATAATGTTCCATACGAGACAGACTTATCTTATATTACGGATTTTTGTGAGAAGCTGGATGTAAAGTTGCATGTTGTTCATACATCGTTTGAAGAACGTAAAGACAGTAATAAGCCTACATGTTTCATGTGTTCATGGAACAGACGAAAGACAATTTTTAATTTCGCCACACAGGAAGGATATAATAAGGTGGCATTAGGACATCATCAAGATGATGTATTGGTTACATTGTTGATGAATATGTTTTATGAAGGTTCAATACAGACAATGCCACCATCGTTGCAGATGAAACATTATCCTATAATGATAATCCGCCCGATGTGTTTGGTTCCAGAATACATGATAGAACAAGTTGCAGGAGATTTGGCGTTTGAAAAACAAAAAGCCAGATGTCCTTTTGAGAAGGAAACACGGCGTAATACTGTAACAGAGATGTTTAGAAGAATGGAACAGGAGAATAGTGAGGTCAGGCACAGTCTATGGTCTTCCATGAGCAATATTTACCAGTCAATGTTGCCTCATAAATCACAGTCATAGGTTATAACTTTGTAGTTTGTTGTTTTTGAAACCTTAAAATATATTAAATAACTTATAGCTTTGTAATCTCTGCTTTGCAATTACAGAAAAAAATAGTAACTTTGCATTGTTAAATTTCAGAATAGCGAAAAACCACAAAATGGAAGATTTCTATCGTACGCATACATATCTTGTTGAGCATTGTAATGCTCCTGTTCGACGTGTCCTTATGGATGAGATAGACTGGAGTGACCGTATGATAGGTATAAAAGGAACGCGTGGAGTGGGGAAGACCACTTTCCTGCTGCAGTATGCCAAGGAACGTTTTGAACCGGGTGACAGACGCTGCTTGTATATCAACATGAACAATTTCTACTTTCAGGGTAGGGGCATTGCCGATTTCGCCGGTGAATTTTATAAGCACGGCGGCAGGGTACTGCTTATTGATCAGGTCTTCAAACAGTTTGACTGGAGCAGAGAACTTAGACGCTGTTACGATCTCTATCCGAAATTGAAGATAGTTTTTGCCGGTTCAAGTGTGATGCGTCTGAAGCGTGAGAATCCGGAACTGGAGGATGTAGTGAAAAGTTACAACCTTCGTGGTTTTTCTTTCAGAGAATACTTGAATCTAAGAACACGACACAATTTCCGTTGGATATCACTTGATGAGATAATGAGACACAAGAAAGAACTTGTGCCAGAGATTCTTGAGAAAGTGAATCCAATGAATTATTTCGAAGAATATATTCATCATGGATTCTATCCTCTGTTCAGAGAACATGATGATTTTGCGGAGAGTCTGCTGAAGTCAATGAATATGATGACAGAGGTGGATATCTTGATGATTAAGCAGATAGAGCTGAAATATCTTACGAAAATCAAGAAACTGTTCTATCTTCTAGCTGTGGCAGGACCGCAGGCTCCGAACATAAGTCAGTTGGCTCATGAGATAGAGACAAGCCGTGCAACGGTGATGAACTATATAAAGTATCTTGCAGATGCCCGACTGATAAACATCATTTATCCTGTAGGACAGCGTTTCCCAAAGAAACCTACAAAGGTTATGCTACATAACCCGAATCTCTATCAGGCTGTATATCCGATAAACTATGAGGTGCAGACTCAGATGGAAACCTTCTTTGTGAACACCATGTGGAAAGACCACAAGGTGAATCAGGCAAGTAAAGACCTCTATTACACAATAGATGCAGAACGTCATTTCAAGGTTTGTAATGAAGAAGACATACCAAAGAACAATAACAATGGAATGGTGTATTGTCAATACAGTGATAATTATGTAGATGACAATGTCATGCCGCTTTGGTTATTAGGTTTCTTGTATTGATATTAAGGCATAAAGGAAGATGCTGTGTTTATTTGATATAAGAACATACATTAAACTAAACGGAGTATTTAATAGATAGAAAAAACTATATAAAAACATATTTTATCTAAAACAAAAAATGGCTAAAGAAAAAAAGTTTATCACATGTGATGGTAACGAGGCTGCAGCTCACGTGAGCTACATGTTCTCTGAGGTAGCTGCTATCTACCCTATCACACCTTCGTCTCCTATGGCGGAGCACACAGATGACTGGGCTGCACGTGGTCGCAAGAACATGTGGGGTCAGACAGTACTTGTACAGGAAATGCAGTCTGAGGGCGGTGCAGCTGGTGCTGTGCACGGTTCTCTGCAGGCTGGTGCACTGACAACAACGTTCACCGCTTCACAGGGTCTGCTTCTGATGATTCCTAACATGTATAAGATTGCTGGTGAGTTGCTTCCATGCGTGTTCGACGTATCTGCACGTACATTGGCTTCTCATTCACTGTGTATCTTCGGTGACCATCAGGACGTGATGGCTTGTCGCCAGACTGGTTTCGCAATGTTTGCCTCAAGCTCTGTTCAGGAGGTTATGGACCTTACTGCTGTGCCTCACCTCGCAACACTTGAGACCAAGGTTCCATTCATTAACTTCTTCGACGGTTTCCGCACCTCTCACGAGTATCACAAGATCGAGGTGATGGACATGGAGGACATCAAGGCCATTACTCCCCAGGAGTTCGTTGAGGAGTTCCGCAACCGCGCCCTGACTCCAGAGCGTCCTGTAACACGCGGTACTGCTGAGAACCCAGAGACATTCTTTACACACCGTGAGGCTTGCAACGCTTACTATGATGCAATCCCAGAGGTAGTAGAGAAGTACTGTAAGAAGATTTCTGAGATCACAGGTCGTGAGTATCACCTGTTCAACTACTATGGTGCCAAGGATGCTGAGAACGTTATCATCCTGATGGGATCTGCATGTGAAGCAGCTAAGGAGGCTATCGACTACCTCGTTTCTGAGGGTAAGAAGGTCGGCATGATCAATGTTCACCTCTATCGTCCGTTCTCTGTTAAGCACCTGCTTGCTGCAGTTCCTTCTACATGCAAGAAGATTGCCGTGCTTGACCGTACTAAGGAGCCAGGCGCAGAGGGTGAGCCACTGTACCTCGACGTTAAGTCTGCTTTTTATGATGTAGAGAATCGTCCGCTCATCGTGGGTGGCCGTTATGGTCTCGGTTCTTCTGACATCACACCAGCCAAGATTATTTCTGTATTCAACAACCTCGAGTTGCCACAGCCAAAGAACCACTTCACTGTTGGTATCGTTGACGATGTTACAAACCTCTCACTGCCAGTAGTAGAGGAGATGGCTCTCGGTGGAAAGTCTATCCAGGAGTGTAAGTTCTTCGGTCTGGGTGCTGACGGTACCGTTGGTGCTAACAAGAACTCAGTGAAGATCATCGGTGAGAACACAGACAAGTACTGCCAGGCATACTTCTCTTACGACTCTAAGAAGTCAGGCGGTTTCACCTGCTCACACCTCCGTTTCGGTGACGAGCCAATCCGCTCTACATATCAGATTACAACACCTAACTTCGTAGCATGTCACGTTCAGGCTTACCTGCACATGTACGACGTTACACGTGGTATCCGTGAGAATGGTTCATTCCTCCTCAACACTATCTTCGACGGTGAGGAACTCGTGAACTTCATTCCTAACAATGTGAAGCGTGTGTTCGCTCAGAAGAACATCAAGGTTTACTATATCAACGCTACCAAGATTGCCCAGGAGATTGGTCTCGGCAACCGTACCAACACCATCCTACAGTCTGCATTCTTCCGTATCTCAGAGGTGATTCCTGTTGACCTCGCTATCGAGCAGATGAAGGCATTCGCCAAGAAGTCTTACGGCAAGAAGGGTGACGACGTTGTAAACATGAACTATCAGGCTGTTGACCGCGGTGGCGAGTACAAGACCCTCACTGTTGATCCAGCATGGGCTAACCTGCCAGACGACGTTAAGAAAGAGGATGATGCACCTGCATTCGTTAAGGAACTCGTTCGTCCTATCAATGCACAGGCTGGTGACCTGCTCAAGGTTTCTGACTTCGTTAAGTTCGATACCGTTGACGGTACATGGATGAACGGTACTGCTGCATACGAGAAGCGTGGCGTAGAGGCATTCGTGCCTGTATGGAACGTTGAGAACTGTATCCAGTGTAACAAGTGTTCATTCGTTTGTCCTCACGCTGCAATCCGTCCATTCGCTCTCACTGACGACGAGCTCAAGGGCTTCAATGGCCAGACTCAGGAGATCAAGGCTCCTGCAGCAATGAAGGGCATGCACTTCGTTATCGAGCCATCACCACTCGACTGTCTCGGTTGCGGCAACTGTGTTGACGTTTGCCCAGGCAAGAAGAACAAGGAGACTGGTGAGAACGAGAAGGCTCTCAAGATGGTTCCTTACAACCCAGATGCAGAGGATATGAAGGCTCTTGCACAGGGATGGGACTACCTCGTTAAGAACGTTAAGACCAAGCAGGATCTCATTGACATCAAGGCTAATCCAAAGAACTCTCAGTTCGCTACACCTCTGTTCGAGTTCTCAGGCGCTTGCTCTGGTTGTGGTGAGACACCATACGTTAAGCTGATTTCTCAGCTCTTCGGTGACCGTGAGATCATCGCCAACGCTACAGGTTGTTCTTCAATCTATTCAGCTTCTATTCCTTCTACTCCATACACCACTAACGAGAAGGGCCAGGGTCCAGCATTCGACAACTCACTGTTCGAGGACTTCTGTGAGTTTGGTCTCGGTATGGTTATCGGTAACAAGAAGATGAAGGAGCGCGTTGCAATGCTTCTCCAGAAGGTTGTTGACGAGAAGATGGGTTCTGCAGAGTATCAGGCAGCAGCTGCCGAGTGGATTGAGAAGCGCGAGGATGCAGACGAGTCAAAGCGTCTTGCTGCAATCCTTAAGCCAGAAATCGCTAAGGGTGCAGAGGCAGGTTGCCCAGTATGCACAGAGCTGAAGACTCTCGATCACT
>JAEEHW010000112.1 GCA_016281055.1 Prevotella sp. | reverse complement strand
GGCGTTACAGGTACCGATATGGCGGTGATGACAGTGCTGGTGAACGACAAAGCCACATGGCGCGTTGACGGAACGCTGTTCCTCGACACCGAGCAGAAGGGCGTGCGCTACTTTACTTCGGCAGAGCAGTTGGTTGACTTTATGTCTGCATCGCCCATATCTGGTAATGTAAACGTGATGGTAAAGGCTGGCGAGACATTCGGTTGCGCTCTTGATGCGACGAATGTCGGTCGTCTGCAGACCATACAGTCACGCATGGTGACTGGCGGCTATACGCTGACGTTGCTGCAGAACGGCGAGGGCGAGGTTCCTGTAGTGGGCTTCGGCAATTCCTCTGAGGCGATAGATGCCGATGTGGTGGGATTATTCACATCCTTCGGACAGAACCTCGTGTGCAGCAATGTGAACCTGCAACTGTGGGGCATCGGGTTCAATCCTGCTGAGATTAGCGGTGTGACAGGACAGACAGTGATTTCCGGCAAAGAAACAGAGGTGGTTGATTTCTCACCGATAAGCACAGACCTGACCTTTACATGGAATACGGTTGACGCACCTGCATCCCTCAGCGGTTACACCGTCAGCGGCACGGCTGGCATCGGGGCAATGACAATCGTGAGCACTGCCGTCGATGACGTGACGATGACATATAATGTTACGGCAAAGTGTGGCAACGAGGTGTTCTGCACCTTCACCCACACCATCACCGTGCGCCCGGCACTCGTGGGAACCTTCACCACTCTGACGCCGGCCAGCAGCAAGGTGCTTGACGTGACGACAGTGACGCTACAGTGGAACCAGATTGCCAACGCCGTGTATGACGTGTATCTGTGGAATGCTGCCAACCAGCGCCCATCCACTCCGATGGCGGAGGGAATAACTGAGACGACGTTCACGTCGGCAAACTTCTGCCAGGACCGCAAGTCGTATAAGTGGCAGGTGGTGGCACGCAACGCTACGCAGCAGATTGTCAGCGACGAGATGACGTTCAGCGTGTATCTGCTGCCTGACCTGCATGTGACGGGCATCACTGTTCCTTCACGCCTTGAGGCTGGCACCAAGGCCACGATAAAGTGGACCGTGCGCAACGACGGACAGGGCAGCATCGATACGCAGAAGTGGACTGACCGCATGTGGATAGTGCCCGACGTATATGGCGGCACGAACCAGACCACATGCCGCAGACTTGTCGCGCAGGAGTGCGTAAGGACTCTGGCGAGCGGCGAGGAGTATGAGGCTACGGCTGAGGTGGACCTTGATGAAACGCAGTATGGCAACTTCTATCTGCTTGTCAGTGCCGACATGTCGAGCGTTACCAACATCGACTGGGAGAAGGCGGGAGGCGCTATCGTCAATCCGTATGAACCGGCTACGGCTGAGTATGGTTATCTGATGGCTACCACCGAGAGTGGCAACAATAAGGTGACTGAGCAGGATGAGACGTCAGTGCGCAGCGACAATTTCTTCTACGTTAAGGTGAACATTGACATGCCGCAGATGAATGAAGAAGACTGGAACACGCTGCAGCAGGCCTATAGCGAGATGGGCAGTGGCGAAGGATGGACCAATGCATGGGACTTCAACGTGGAGCGCCGCACGGTGCAGTCGCTGCCGGGTGTTGCGATGCGCGGAGGACGCGTGGTGAGCATCAACCTGAGCAACAATGGACTGACAGGTGGGTTCCCGTTCACGCTGCTTACGCTGCCGGCACTGGAAACACTCAACCTGAGTGAGAATCAGCTGACGGGCGACATCGGTGAGGGCATGAGTCTGTTTGCTGAAGCGAACGAGGGCTTCACAAGTCAGCTGAGAGCTGTCAACATAGCAGAGAATAGTTTCTCAGGCAATATCGGACAGTTTGCACAGTCGCTGACGGAACTGGAGACGCTCTATGCTTCGGACAACAAGTTGGCGGAAGTGAAGCCGGCTATAAGCGAAAATGTTACCACACTGACGCTTGAAAACCAAACCATCGACAATACAGTGGTGATGGATGTTTACGAACGTAACGCTGCGGTTATCTGGGCACAGATTCCGTCTGTCCTGCTCTACAATCACGAGACTCAGAGCTATAATGATAAGATCAGCCTGCTCTGCAGTGATGACGAGAGCGATTGGGGCATGACGATAGATTGCCAGGAGGATAAGGTGACGATACCAAAAGTGTTCCTCGGACCTGTTGGTAAGGTTCTTGAAGCGCATGTGCTGGATGATGAAGGAGTTTCTACAGGCTCTACGCTGAAAGTGAAGTTTGTGAGACCTGAGTTTATTCCTGGCGATGTGAACAATGACGGCAACGTCACTATGGCAGATGCTAATGCTGTGGTAAACTACTTCCTGGCATCAGACAAACCTGAGGGTTTCAGAGTGGCTGCTGCTGATGTGAATCGCGACGGCAACATCACCATGGCAGATGCCAATGCAATAGTGAACATGTTCCTGGGACAGTAAGAGATTTGTGAACAAATCACCCACCCATTTGTGAACAAATCAGCACAAAGAAAAATCGCAAAAGAGAAGTTAATAAATGTAAAAATGCCTGTCTGAAAGATGTTCAGACAGGCATTTTTTCGTAAAAAGCCCCTTTTTGCGCTCCTATTTCATTACTTTCACCTCATAATCAGCATGCGATTACATCGTAATATGATACATATTACAATGTAAAAAGCCACATATTACAATTCGCAAGGAAAGTCCTGAAGTCTAAATGTTCCGTATGTCGCTGTACCACAGCGACATAATAAATCTCTGAAATTTTCGCATATTTGAGACCGAAACACACTTTTGTGATTTCTATCGCAAGGAAATGGCAGTTTGGTACGCTTCATTTCGCATTTTCCTGCGTCTCTCCCTCTCACTTTTCACCTCTCACTTTTCACCTCTCACTTTTCACCTCTCACTTTTCACTTTTCCCCTTTCACTTTTCCCCTTCCTCCCCCCTGTCCTGTATGTCGCTGTACCACAGCGACCCCATGATCACCATGACCCCCATCACCCCCGCGCCATTTCTATCCCAGATATTTGATTAGTATTTCAGCGTTGCCGCTGTTGCGCAGTTTTTCTATCGACTTCTCACGAATCTGGCGTACGCGTTCACGTGTCAGCCCTAATTCTTTTGCTATATCGTCTAATCCTTTCTCCGGGCATC
>JAEEHW010000111.1 GCA_016281055.1 Prevotella sp. | reverse complement strand
ATCCACACAGCGTGACCTGACATCTGTGAATACCGGCGAAGGCACACACTATCCTGGTGAGAAGTACCAGATGGGTGAGACCATCAACGGACAGACATACTGCTATGACGCAGGTGAGGTAAGTATAGGCGATGTTCTGAAACTGCCAGAGGTGTTCTATCGTCCTAACGTATCATACGACTTCTATATCGGAGGTATATGGAATGAGTTTGATGATGAGACAAAGACAGCGGAAGTGCCAAACACCGTGCTGGACAACAAGTATAAGGGACTGATGCTCCCTAACCTGATGTCTGACGCTGACCTCATAGGTAAGACAGTGCTCATAAACGTAGTCTATTCCTTCAACAAGGAACTGGCTACCAACAACGGTCTTGACTTCGTGCACAGCACCGATGAGAACATGTGGTACACCTTTGAGACCAACAATGCAGGTACGCCGATGTTGGCACGCCATAACGTGAACAGCAGGTTGCAAGCCATATCAGGACGTGAGCCGCACTATACCAACGACTACCTGTGGACACCGGTAGGCGACCCTTACGGCTTCAAGATGTATAACAGGTATGCACTGAAGAATAACCATGAGGCAGGATATGTGATGACCGCCACGGTCATAGGTGAAGGTCCGAACGTAATGATAGGTGAGCCGGGCGTTACCGACAATCCTGATGCAGAGGGCAAGCTGCCTGTGGGCTATGATATATTTGAGCTGTTGCCGGGCGACGTCGACGGTTACTTCCACGTACACCCAATGGTTAACAATGAGGGAACGCAGTATTTCGTCAAGAGAGATGAAACAACCAACCTCGCTGTGCTCTCTACTACACCGAGTGACTGGACCTTCGGTCTTGACCTGGCGCTCATGCAGCCTTACTATGACCGTGCAGGCTATGTAGGCGGACTTACCCCTGAGGGCAAGGTAGCGTATGAGCAGGCATTGCAGGAGCCGAGGAATGTGATTATGGCATTGCAGAGTGTGGTTTACTCTGATGAGAACATCATACCGTTCGAGCCAGGCTACTACCGCATGCACTCACAGCCGGGCATAGCAGGCATATCACCAGTGCGCTATGCCAGCGGTTACCTGCACAAGACAGAGATGACCAACGGCATACCTATGCACTTCTACAGCATCCCGGGCGTGGCTACCACGTTTGGAGAAAACGGACTTGAGGAAGGCTTTACCGTATCTCCTGCCACACGTGGTGACATACCAATACCAGAGATGGAGCAGGATCCGTCAGCTATCTTCTATATAGCTCCAAGTAGTGAGACAGGTAAATACACCCTCAGCACCCAGGGACTCTATATGGCAGGAAGCAATGCCGACGGTTCGGGCTCAGCCAAGACGAGGAAAGCCATAATGGTAGAGGGTGAGGCTAATGCCACACCGCTCGAGCTGATGGATATCGGTGGTGCCGTGCTGCTCATACATGGAGGAGGTTCGCCATTCACAAGGCAGTATCTCAACTTTGACCAGGTAGCAGACCTTAACAGCGACGGCGAGCCTGAGAAGTACGACTTGAAGTTCTACCATAACGTGCCTACCGACGACATGAAGTGGTGCTTGAAGCCGGTGAAGGACGATGACGGACTCGTAGTGGCTACAAACAACGGCGGCGACGGGCATTACTACACCACGTTCTGCGCACCGTTTGACGTACTGCTGCCAGAGGACAATGGCAACACCACCTATGGTGCATATGTCTGTGCGGCATGGCAGAATGAAGGCTTGGCTACAAGACAAGTACCTGCAAGCGGTACCTATGCGGCAGGCAAGTTCGTACCGGCAGGCTCTGCAGTGATAATCCGCACATCAGACAATACCGGCACCGTGACACTGTCACTGCCTACATCAGCACCGTCAGCCACACCGGTGTCATGCGCTTTCACTGGTGCATACCTGGAGCAGCTGCTCAGCCTGGATGCCGCCAATGACGTCTATACACTGGGCTTGCCGTTTACCAGCCATGTGGAGAAAGATGCTGATTACGCTACTACAGGCGATATAACAGCCCCTGTGCCTGAGAAGGCTGAGACGGGTGTAGGCTTCTATATCAACGCCACACCAAACAAGGAGGCGTCAGACATGCAGTCTCTGTGGTTCAGAAACAACCGCTACGTGCTCCATAATAAGATATACTATCGCAATGTAGGCGGTATGGGAGCCAAGAGGTATGTTCCACTGCTGTTCGCTTTCGATCAGAGCATCGAGGAGATAGAGCCGGAAGAAAGTACTGTGGAAGAAGCAAGTGACCTTAAGCCAGAACTTACGGGCGTATATGACGCAATGGGACGAAAGATTGTTTCTGCAGAGGAAATGAGCGACAACCAGTGGCGCCAGCGCCTGAGTCCGGGACTCTACATCGTCAACGGCAGGAAGGTACAAATCAACGGGAAGTAGTTTATAGGTAAAAAGAGCGATATAATCGTATGTTAAATGAAAAAAAGACAGGCCCTCAGCAATGAAGGTCTGTCTTTTTTTGTCTCAGTGTCCTCCCCTTCGTAACGTCTTGAAAATCAATATCTGACGAGGGGTGCTGTAAAAGCTATCATATTACACGGTAAAAGCTATCATATTACAGTGTAAAAGCTATCATATTACACGGTAAAAGCTATCATATTACGATGCTATGTGAAAACGTGCGTTTTCAGGTGTGGGAAAAAGCAATAAGACAGAGTGTAAATGTCTATTTTCGTAAATCGATTCTAAAATCTCTAAAAATATGCATTTTGATTAAAAAAATCACAGTGAAAATAGCTGTAGAATGAAAAAAAAAGCGTAACTTTGCGTAAATTTAAAGAAAAAGAAAACGACAAACTCAATAAATTTAAGAAAACGACAAACTCAATATGCACAAAAAGAATTTTCAGCAAAAACTCTTTACCGCAACACTCACACTGTTGGTATTACTGCTTGCTTCATGCGGCAAAAATCGCTTTCATATCGAAGGTACCATCACAGATGCAAAAGACTCCATACTCTACCTTGAGCACATGAGTCTTGACGGACCTATAGCCTTAGACTCTGTAAAGCTCAATGAAAAGGGTGACTTCTCCTTCTCAGGTGAGAGGGCAGAGGCACCAGAGTTCTATCGTCTGCGCATTGCGCAGGGCATCATCAATGTCAGCATCGATTCTACGGAGACAGTGACCATTAAAGCCTCCTATCCCACCATGTCAACACAGTATGAGGTGAAGGGTAGCGAGAACTGCAATAAGATAAAGGAACTTGCTGTGATGCAGCAGCAGTTGTTGGCACAGGCACTGGCAATCAACAGTGATGCCACATTGGGCGCTAAGCAGACCGAAGACAGCATAAACGGCATTGTAGAGCGCTACAAGGACTATGTGCGCATGAACTATATCTTCAAGGAGCCACAAAAGGCATACTCATACTATGCCCTGTTCCAGACCCTTGGCAACCGTCTCATCTTCAATCCGCGTGAAAGCGAGATGGACATACGTTCATTTGCTGCCGTAGCAACGGCGTGGGATACATATTATCCAGAAGCAGAGCGTGGTGCAAACCTGCACAACATTGCCATCGAGGGATTGAAGGTGTTGCGCCATAATCAGGCCAAGCAATACGCTCCTGTCGTTGATGCCAGCAAGATAGAAGAGGTTACCATACTCGATGTTCCGCTTGTTGACAATAAGGGACGCAAGCGCTCGCTGAAGGAACTGAAGGGTCAGGTGGTACTGCTCGATTTCCACGTTTTCTCTGCTCCAAAATCTACAGAGCGCATCATGATGCTGCGTGAGCTGTACAACAAATACCACTCCCGTGGACTGGAGGTGTATCAGGTAGGCCTTGACAGCGACGAGCATTTCTGGAAGACGCAGACTGCTGCCCTGCCGTGGATAAATGTCTATGACCCCGATGGAGGCGACTCGAAGTATCTCCGCCTTTACAATGTGATGGAGATACCGACGTTCTTCCTCATCGACCGTTCCAACACCCTCTACAAGCGCGATGCGCAGATAAAAGACCTTACCAAGGAAATAGAGGGATTATTATAGTTTTTTCTGGGGGGGATAGTGCCTATAGTATCTATAGTTTATATAGTTACTATAGGCACTATAATTACTATAGCTACTATAATTTTTTAGAGTCGTGATTAATCAGACATTAAATAATAACGGCGTTCTGCTGTTTGACTTCGGCACCATACTCGTGGGACTGTCGAAGGAGCGCTGCGTGCGTGCACTGGAGCAGATAGGCTGCGGACGAATAGCATACTACGTGGATGAATGTAGGCAGGAGGACCTGTTTCATGACCTGGAGATAGGAGGCTCTGTAGAAGCCTTCTGCGATGAGGCACGTCGGCAGTCGTCATATACCGACGAGAAAGGCGTATATCATCCATGCAAGGCAACGAATGACGAGATATGCTGGGCATGGAACCAGCTGTTGCTCGATATCCCATTGGAGAAACTGAGGCTGATATACCACCTGCACCATGACCTCGGAGTACATACCGCAGTGCTGTCAAACACCAACCAGATACACTGGCAGTATGCCGTGAAGCATCTTTTCACTGCCGATGGGCTGACCGTAGATGATTATTTCGACGAGATATTCCTGTCGTGCGACATGCAGATGGTGAAGCCCGACGACTGCATCTATCAGGAGAT
The DNA here is from genome assembly GCA_016281055.1 of Prevotella sp. GTDB lineage: Bacteria > Bacteroidota > Bacteroidia > Bacteroidales > Bacteroidaceae > Prevotella. The sequence continues at coordinate 27,254 of JAEEHW010000111.1, read as the reverse complement.
GCTGCGCCAGTTGCGCGAAGACTACAACATGCCGGCACTGCAGCCAAACGACATATTGTTTATTGACGATTCAGAGAAAAACTGCATGGCAGCAGAGGCTAACGGCATACGCACACTGCATGATCCGAAGGGAGATAAGTGGATCATGGCGAATGTGTCTGACAACCTCTCCACAGTTACCTCGCAAACAGGAGGGGTGGCCTGCATCGGCAACTTCGACGGGGTGCACCTCGGACATCAGCACGTCATCAGTACGCTGAAGCATATTGCAGCGGAACGTGAACTCAGACCTGTTGTGATAACTTTCGACCGTCATCCGCGTGCACTCTTTGACCCGAACTTCAAACCAGAATATCTCTCTACACTGCAAGAGAAAGAAACAATGCTCAGAACTGCCGGCGTGGATGTGAGGGTGATGCCCTTCACGCAGCAGTTGGCAGACACCACGGCGCACGACTTTATGCGCAGGTTGCATGACGAGATGGATGTGAAAATGCTTCTTTTGGGGTATGACAACCGCTTCGGTAAACGCAATGAATATGAGACCTTCGATACCTATGTGGCGTATGGAAAAGAACTGGGTATAGAGGTAAAACAAGCCACGGCAGTGGATGTAGGCAGCAACAGAGTGTCGTCGTCATACGTACGCCGTCTTGTCAGAGAGGGTAGGGTAGAAGAAGCCTCCAAGTGTCTGGGCTATGCTTTCAGCATCTCCGGCACAGTGGTGGAGGGCCACCATGAGGGCAGGAAGATAGGTTTCCCTACTGCCAACATCAATGCTCCTTATGGTAAGATAGTGCCAGCCAATGGTGTCTATGCTACGGAAACAACGATAGACGGCCGTATCTATCCTTCGGTGACGAACATAGGTATTCGCCCCACCTATCATAATGGTGAGCATTGTTCTATAGAAACACATATAGTGGGTTTTGATGGCGATATCTATGGCAAAGGCATAACCGTAGGGTTCTGCCGCCGCCTGCGTGAAGAATGTCAGTTTGACTCACCAGAGGAACTTAGGAAGCAGATAGAGAAGGATGTGAAGGAGGTTCTGTAAATTCCCCTCAAATAACTATCTTTCCCTTACAAATCCCTTGTAATCATCAGTCGGTATTCTACAGGTGTCATGCCGATGGCATCCTGTACGCGTCTTTGCAACGTGCGTACGTTGTTGAAGCCAGCCTCCTCTGCCACCACGGCGATGGTGTAGTTAGGGTGCTCGCGCAACAACCGCAGGGCGTGAAGTGTACGCAGGTTGTCTATGTATGCTTCAGGAGTATGGTGTATGGTCTGGTGGCGGAACAGAGCTGTGAGGCGTTCCTTGCTCACGCCAAGGAGTTCTGCCAGAGCCTTGGTGTCAAAATCAGGATTGCTGTAGGCACGTTCTTCCTCCACGCGAATTTCGATGAGAGCCATGAGCTGACCGTCATCCTTGAGGTCGGCATTGCGCTGTCGTTCTATGTTGCCCTCGAAAATCTCGCGAGCCACTTCGGCACGGCGGCGCAGTTCCACATCCTCCTCCAGTCGTTCCGTTAAATCGAGGTTTCTGCCTACGAGGCGTATGAGTTCGTCTTTCAGTCGTTCTATCTCAGCGCGCAGGTTGGCATTCTCAGTGCGCAGTTGCTCCAATTCCTTGTTCATGGTGAAAGACTTATTTGATGTTGAACAGTTGTGTGAAACCTATCTCGTCAAATACGCGTCGCAAGTCATCGCTGAGGTAGGCCACTGTCACCGTGCTGCCCTTTGTCTTGGCATTCTTCAGCAATCCCAGAAACAGTCGCAGTCCACTTGAAGATATATACTCCAGCATCTGACAGTCGAGAACGATATTCTTGCCCTCACAGTCATAGAGCGCCTGCATATCCTTTTCGGTCTGTGAAGAAGCCGCAGTGTCGAGACGGCCCTCGAAAGACATTGTGAGAATGTTGTTTTCCTCTTTCAGTGTTGTTTTCATTTTGTTATCTTTTTTCTGAGTGTTAGTATATTCTTGTTGTCTATTCTCTCGTAGTTGATGCTGTCCATGTAACGCCGTATAAGGTGGATTCCGAGACCACCTATTGAGCGTTCCTCGGCACTCAGGGTGGTGTCCACCTCTGCCATTGTTGTAGGGTCGAAAGGCTGTCCACCATCGGTGATGGTGAATTTCATACGGCTGTCGTTGGCTTCAGCAAGGATGTCAATTATCCCCTCTTGCCCCTTGGGGTATGCATAGTTCATGACATTCACTACAGCCTCTTCAATGGCAAGGTTCACCTGCATGGTGTCAGTTGTGGCAAGTCCGACGGCCTCACATACCTGTTCCACAAATTCTGCAAGACGTGGTGTCTGGCTCACGTCGTTGGGTAGCGTCAGCATCCATTGTTTCCCATTGTCGTTGTGTCTGTGTGAGTAGTTTATGGCAAGCATGGTGAGATCGTCGCTCTGTTCGGTGTCGCCGATGAAACTCTGCACCGCTTCAGACATCTGCTGTATCAGTTGTTGAGGAGAGTTGGTGTTGCAGCAAAGCCGCATGCGTTCCTCGCCAAACTGCTTGTGTGTATTGTCCTCAGCCTCAGTCAGTCCGTCGGTGTATAGGAATATGGTTGTACCTGGTTCTATCATCACCTCCTGCGTGGTATATTTCCAGTCAGGCATGGCACCGAGAGGAAGGTTGGACATTGGGGTACCGCCATTCATGACATGGCACGTCTTGTCTTCGCTGATTATCAGAGGTGGCTTGTGACCGGCGTTGCAGTATCGCAGACGTCCGGTGGGGATGTCGAGCACACCCATGAAGAATGTTATGAAGATGTTGTAGTCATTGTCTCGTGCGAGGGTGTTGTTCATCTGGCTTACGATGCGTTCAGGTGATGACTCACGCTCTGTAAGCATACGGAAAGCCGATTGAGCCATTGCCATTATTATTGCCGCCGGCACACCCTTGCCGGCCACGTCGCCGATGCAGAAAAACAGTTTCTCGTTGCGCAGACAGCAGTCGTACAGATCACCGCCCACTTCGCGTGCCGGTGTGAGCATGGCGTGGATGTTGAGGTCATCGCGCTCAGAAACATCCTTGGGCAGCATGGCCTGCTGTATGCGGCTTGCAACAGACAGTTCGCTGTCAATGCGGCTCCTCTCTTCGTTCAGTGATTGTATGCGGCGTATGCTGTGTATGCTTCGGAACATGATGAAGGTAAGCAAAGCCAGTCCGGCAAGCATCATCAGCATAAGATTGAAGCCGACCTGTCGCAGACTATGGTAAATCTCACGGTCGGAGCAGACCACAGCCATCGACCAACCAAGATGTTCGGTTTGAGACATCGTGGTATCACTTTTGATTGGTGCGAAGAATACATAGTTTTTCTCTCCGTTGTCGTCGATGACGGTAGCCTGGCCGGTCTGTCCCTCCATCATACGCTGCGAGGTGTGTTTCGCTGTGGTGTCGTCCATGTTAGACGTGACCTCCTGTATGTTGTGCCTCATGATGAGACTCTCCACCGGACAAGCCATCAGTTGGCCTTTTCGTGAGATTATCAGATTGTATGACGAAGGATATATGTGGCTGGCATTGAGAACACGGCTGAGCCATTCGAGCGACAAGTCGATGCCGAATACTGCCACGGTCTTGCCGCTGTCGTCACATATAGGCATGGCGTAGGTCACCATTAGAGCCTTGCCCCCTGCATCGTCATAGTAAGGCTCTGTCCAGTATGCCTTGCCAGTTGAGAAAGGTTTGGCAAACCATTCCGCCTTAAGGTAGTCATGTTGCTGACTGCCAATCTGCTTGGTCTCCAAAGAATCGTTGGGAAGTCTGTTGATATATAACTCATACCATTGTCCTTTGTCTTTGTAATAGTTGGCCACGAAACCTATGCCGCATCCCTCAATGCCGGTATTGTTCTCAAGCATGTGGCGCATTACGGCAACCACGTCGTCAGCTTTGCCGATACGTTGCTTAATCATCCATGCAGTGGAACGCGCTGCTGTCTCGACAGTGGTCATCACTCGAGCAATCTCAAGGTTCTTCACCCTCAGTTCTGCCTCTGCCCTGTGGCTTACCTCGTTGCGTATGCCCTCGCTGGCAAAGTGATACTGCACCACGGCCGTAATCTCAATGAGTACGGCAGCGGTGATAAGCACAGCCAGTGTTGTCTTGGTATGCTCAGAGGCAAACCATTGTTTTAATCTCTGTAATGTCATTCAGTAGCAAAATTACATATTTCTTTTATATCTTGCAAATTATATCTGAAAAAAAACTCTTTTCTTGCGTAATTCAAAAGAAAACAGTAACTTTGCACCCGTAAACAAAAATAGACTCATGGAAAAACAGATAACTGAGGCGGTGATAGCCTCCATAAAGAGCCTTTATGGCCAGGAAGTGCCTGAGAAGATGGCACAGTTGCAGAAGACACGCAGCGAGTTTGAGGGCAATCTTACACTCGTCGTTTTCCCATTCCTGAAGATGTCTAAGAAGAAACCTGAAGAGACAGCGCAGGAGATAGGAGAATGGCTTGTGACTAATTGCCCAATCATCAGCGGCTTCAATGTTGTAAAGGGATTCCTGAACCTTAACATTGCACCGACGGCATGGGCCGAACTGCTGAAGCAGATGGATGCAGATGCACACTACGGTGAGAAGCAGGCAACAGAGCAGAGTCCGCTGGTAATGATTGAGTATTCATCACCTAACACCAACAAGCCATTGCACTTGGGACACGTAAGAAACAACCTGCTGGGTTGGTCGCTGGCGCAGATTATGGCTGCCAATGGTAACAAGGTGGTGAAGACAAACATCGTCAACGACCGCGGCATCCACATCTGTAAGTCCATGCTGGCATGGCTGAAGTGGGGCAACGGTGAGACTCCTGAGACTTCAGGCAAGAAGGGCGACCACCTCATTGGCGACTACTACGTGGCTTTCGACAAGCACTACCGTGAGGAGGTGAAGGAACTTGTGGCTCAGGGCATGGAGGAAGAGAAGGCCAAGCAGGAGGCTCCGCTCATCAAGGAAGCACATGAGATGCTCGTGAAGTGGGAGAATAACGACCCAGAAGTGCGCTCACTGTGGAAGAAGATGAACGAATGGGTATATGCAGGCTTCGACGAGACATACAAGGCTCTCGGCGTAGGCTTCGACAAGATATACTACGAAAGCGAGACATACCTTGAAGGTAAGGAGAAAGTGGAAGAAGGACTGGAGAAAGGTTTCTTCTACCGCCGCGACGATAACTCTGTATGGGCAGACCTCACCAAGGAGGGACTCGACGAGAAGCTGCTGCTGCGCTCTGACGGTACTTCGGTTTATATGACGCAGGACATCGGTACGGCAAAGCTGCGTTTCCAGGATTTCCCCATCGACCAGATGATTTACGTTGTGGGCAACGAGCAGAACTACCACTTCCAGGTGTTGTCCATTCTCTTGGACAAGCTCGGTTTCAAGTGGGGCAAGGACCTCGTGCATTTCTCTTACGGAATGGTGGAACTGCCTAATGGTAAGATGAAGAGTCGCGAGGGTACTGTCGTTGATGCTGACGACCTCATCGCCACCATGATTGCCGATGCACGTCAGACCAGTGACGAACTGGGCAAGAACGCTGACATGAGTGAAGAAGAAAAGCAGGAGATTGCTCGCATTGTAGGTATGGGCGCACTGAAGTATTTCATACTGAAGGTGGATGCAAGAAAGAATATGCTGTTCAACCCAGAGGAGTCTATCGACTTCAACGGCAACACAGGTCCGTTTATACAGTACACATACGCCCGCATACGCTCTATACTGCGTAAGGCAGAGGCTGAGGGACTGACACCAGCCATTGCCGACGGCATGACACTGGAGCAGAAAGAGATTGACCTGATACAGAAAGTCAGCGAATACGGTGCTGCTGTTGAGCAGGCAGGCAAGGACTACAGTCCGTCAGGCATAGCCAACTACTGCTATGAGCTTACGAAGGCTTTCAACCAGTTCTATCACGACTACTCTATCCTCAATGCAGATACGCAGGAGCAGAAGCAGTTCCGTCTGATGCTTGCAGCCAACGTGGCCAAGACCATCAAGAACGGCATGGCATTGCTCGGTATAGAGGTGCCTGAGAGAATGTAAGGTAGTACCATGTCACAGAATATACAGAATCCCCCCGATTATCGCAACGATACCGTGTTGCCACTGCCTATGCAGGTACAGGCTCGTGCTTGGGCGGTAGATGCAGGATGCAGTGGCAACCCTGGTCCTATGGAGTATCAGGGAGTGAATCTGCAGACTGGTCAGCGGATATTTCACTTCGGTCCCATACAAGGCACGAACAACATCGGTGAGTTCCTCGCCATAGTCCATGCGCTGGCGCTTATGGAGAAGCAGGGCATTACAGACCATGTGATATACAGCGACTCTGTAAATGCACAGATATGGGTGAATAAACAGCAATGCAAGACAAAGCTGGAGCGCACACCAGCTACAGAGAAGACTCTCGAACTGGTGCAGCGTGCAGAAACATGGTTGCGTACACATGCTTTCCGTGTACCCATTATTAAATGGAATACGAAGGAATGGGGTGAGATACCTGCGGACTTCGGCAGAAAGAAATAGATAGTGTGTATAGCGTATCGTAATGATACTGCTAGAAACATAAGAATGGTGAAAAAGTTGTGTATGCTTTTTCACCATTCTTTTATGTAATATCCTGTAAACCGTTATTTCCAGGAATACAAATATCCTGTTATTTCAAGAATACGAAATAGACTGCAAGAATAAGGCACCCGAAGGCTGCCAGATGATTCCAGTGCAGTGACTCTCCGTTGAAGAATATGGTGGCGAATACAGTGAATACAGTGAGTGATATGACCTCTTGTATCACTTTCAGCTGCATTAAGCTGTATGGCCCTCCGTTACCGATGAAGCCAATGCGGTTTGCAGGCACCTGACAGGAGTATTCGGGCAGTGCCAGAAGCCATGAACACAGTATGATGACATACAGTGGAGTGTTGTCGCTGAAGACCTTCAGTTGCTGCAGTCTCAGGTGTCCGTACCATGCGAATGTCATGAAGATGTTTGAGACAATCAGCAGTGCTATTGTATAGAAATGATTCATCGTCGGATTATTGATAAGTATTTGTGCAAAGAGATAGCCGCAGCACCTGCGAACAGACACTACGGCTGGGGAGGGAGTGTTGTCCTACGCGGAAATTAACTATACACAAAAAATGCACCACTATACGCTGTTTTTGTTTGATATTCAGTATTTTATCAGCGTTAAACTTTGTAAAGATTTTTGTTTTTTTTGCATCTTTTCTTGTTTTGTTGGTGCAACTTTTTGTACATTTGCACCGAGTTTTTAACTCGGTAAAATACTAAAATTTAGTTTGCTTCGGCAAAGTTACAAAAATATTTGCAAATAATGAAAGGATTAACCATATTTTTAAGGACAAGGAAGAAAGAAGGCACCATTAAACTGCGTTTCCGACTTCGTGACGGTGGAAGTGTTGACCTCTACCACCGTAGTGAAATAAGAGCTGACCTTGCTGACTTGGAGAAGTTTACTAAAGAGGGTGAACTGAAGCCACGTGTGACGCTGTATAACACCAAACTGAAAAATGCAATAGATATTGAGATTGCAGCAATAGCAGCAGCATACGATAAGCTGTGCAAGACTAAGGACAAGACGCTTATCACCAAAGATGAGTTTGAGAATGCTATCAGCAAGGAACTGTCACCAGAGAAAATATTGGCTGTGGCAGAGGAAACAGATATATGCCACCGTTTTGAGAGATTCATTGAGGATGGCGGCATAGATGGGATATTTGGGATAGCAAGACAAAGGCACTACAAGGTGCTGCTCAAAGAACTAAAGCGGTTCTTGTGCATATGGAAACTCTCTTCTATCCATCCTGCAGACTTTAGCGCAGAGATGTTAATTGAGTTCCGGCGGTTTTTAATTGATGAGTACCTTTTTGTTCCACAATATCCAACGTTATATCAGAGTAGCGAGGTTCGCAATGTGCCAACAGAGAAACGAGCGCACAATACAGTAGTTGCTAAGTTAAAGGAACTACAGGCGTTCTTTAACGAGTTGGTTATGCGCAAGGAGATTCCCCAATCGCCTTTTGGGCTTGTAGGGAAAAACCGTAAGACGGTTATGATGCGTGAAAAATATGATACTCCTGTTTGTCTGACTATCGAAGAATTTGAAACCATACTCCAGACAACGGACGTACCGGACACGCTTAAAGAAACAAGGGACTGCTTCCTGCTACAGTGTGCCTTCGGATGCCGTGTGTCTGACTACAGGCGGCTCGGAATGAACAATATCAGCGTCAGTGACGAAGGCATTCCGTACATTCACTATGTAGCCGTGAAAACAATAAAAGACGACAGAAACGAGATTGCAACACCCATTATGCGCTTTGCCCTTGACATCATCAAGGAGCGAAAGTTTAACTTCGCCATTCTTAGATACGTCAACGGACATCAAGGCTATAATGCCAAAATCAAGACTTTGTTGAAGTTCTGCAATATAAACCGTCAAGTAAACTACTATGACGCAGAAGCAAATGAAATGAAGATGCGCCCACTTTATGAGATTGGCGGCTCTAAGCTCGCACGGAAAACGTTTGTTGACCTCATCAACAAGATACAGATAAACATGTATCTTGGCGGTCTGCACAAGCAAGGCAGCGATGCAGTCAAGCGGTACACCAATATTGGATTGCGAGAAAGGTTTATACTATACAGTACGGCTTTCCACCAGTCTGTATATACTGTCGATGAAAAACTTAATATAATCAACGAAAATAACATATAATAAACATGAATATATTTGATTTTAGAAATATGAGCCAATTAGACAAGTTCCTGTTTGTATATATCCCAGGAATAGTCATTATTCTTATTTCGTTGTTCCTGGCTCTTCACTTCTCCGTCTGGCAGGGCATATTGCTCTTCACTATCCTTTCAGTAGCCTACCTCAGTATTCAGTTCCTCTTGCAGGGATTGCTGTTATTTTTTCCTTCTGAGAGAAAGAAATTAAAGGAAAACATACAAAGACCCCAAATAGACCATGAGAATAGCCAGAACAAGGAGAAAGACACTCCACACCCTTCTTTCAGCCTCTGCTTGAAATATCCTGACCGTGAGGAAAAAATCTCTAAGAAAATAAACGATTTCCTTCTTGCCTCTGGGAATGCAAAGAACAAGACTTTTGCAATGATAATTACTGCGGCAGTAGATGCCGGTTTAATCATGCCGGAATTTGACCGTGGTGTTGTAGCCAAGAAATTCAACATAAATCCTACTGAACTGTCAAGGAACATGAATAGGGATTGGGGAGAAAAAGAAGAAAAGTCCATAGAACTTTACCAGAAAGAATTTCTGAAAATGAAGGATTTTTTTGATGCTGCTGAAGAAAGCAAAAAAACTAAGTGAACTGCATTTTTATTATTGTTTTCTAAAATAAACACCTACAAAAAACTACAATCTTCTACATGTGTAATTATTTGTAAGTTAAATAATTGCACAATAATTTTGATTTTACGAACTTTGCAATCGATGACAAGAGCAAATCTCTTGCCAAGTGGGGTTTTTGCCTATGTTTAATTTAAAAAAATATGAATATGCTAAACAGATTAATTGAAAATTCAGCCGTTGACACACTTGTGTTGACAGACGTACAGACCTTAAAGGATGCCTTTACAGGTTGGTTGGAGCAGAACGAAGTGCGTAAGCGCACAGATGAAAGTAACACTCTTCTCACGAAGAAGAAAGCAGCTGAAAGGCTGGGGGTGGATATATCCACGCTATGGCGGTGGAACAGGGAGAAGTACCTGGTACCTGTAAAGAAAGGTGTAAGGTCGTATTACCGCCTCTCGGATATTTTAGCCATAGAGAAGGGGGTGCGAAATGATTAAAAAAGAAACTGACTTTGAGTTCCTTCTTCCTCAAAGTCAGTCACTAAGCGAGAATTTTGCAATTCAGCCTTTGTTTGTTACTTGTCGGCAAAGGTACGCATAATTCTCGAAAAAAACAAATTATTAACCAAGAAAATTTATTTTTATGCTTAAAATCGAGAATTTTAGCGAACTTGCTAAGCCTGAAGAATACAAAAAAGGTCTATTTCTTGAGGTACAGGGGCAAATGAGGAAATTGTCACAAGTGCCTAAACCGGATGGCACGACAGAGGAAGTCTATATTCCATGGAGTCTTGCCACCATTAACCGCCACTACGGCAAGGATTTTACTGCAAAAGTAATTTTGGAGGAAATACCGAAGCTGGACGGAGAAATTATTGTGCCTGAGCATATCAATTTTCAACAGATAATAGGAAGATTCTTAAATACTTACCATCCTATCCAGTGGAAGCCACAGGAAGGTGCCGACTGGGAGCACATTCGGGAGCTATTTCAGCATATTTTTGGCGTTCAGTATGAATTGGGGCTTGATTATTTCCAGCTTCTTTATCTTTACCCCAAACAACGACTTCCTCTGCTGCTGCTTGTAGCACAGGAAAACAATACGGGTAAGTCCACTTTCTGCGACTTCCTTAAGGCTGTATTTGGTGCAAATGCAACAGGCATGAGCAGTGAGGGGCTTCGCAGCCGATTCACATCGACATGGATGAATAAACTCATTGTTACCGTCGAAGAAAAGCTGCTCGATAGAGAGGGGGACTGTGAACTCATTAAGAACCTTGTCACAACCTTTACCGCACAAAGTGAAGCGAAAGGAAAAGATCGGGTAGAGGTGCCCTTCTTTGCCAAGTTCGTGATGACCACGAATAACGAAGATAATCCCCTCATCCTCCATGAGGATGATACAAGAGTGTGGGCAATCAAGGTGCCGACGCTTGGCGAGAGAAAAGAAAAAAAACCAAATTTTCTTGAAGACTGCAAGAAGGAAATTCCTTATTTCCTGCATTATATCTCCACTCGTCAGCTCACAACGAGACAAGAAGATAGACTATGGTTCCGCAGGGAACTTGTGGAAACTGAACAATGGCTTCACATAGTGAACTTCTGCCGTTCCAATATAGAGAAGCAGCTTGCCGTTTCGATTATTGAGCTGATGGAGCTTCTTGATGTTCAGCAACTTCGTTATTCACCTAAGAATTTGGTTGAACTGCTGCGGAATGAGGGAATCCGAACGGATAAGGTTGCCATCCTACAGCTTTTGAAAAAACGCTGGAAGTTGCAGCCGGGACCTAAGCAGAAATACTACAAGTACTTTCCTGCTGATAATCAACAAGGATATATATCGACATACACATCGGGTTACCCTTATGTCTTTGACAAAGAATTTTTACAAAAATTTACAATTTAGACGTTTTCCTGTAAAAAAAATGTCCCTTTTGTCACTTTGTCACCAAAAATGGTGAAATGCCGCATAAATACTAAGATTATAATCTAAAATATTTTGGTGACATTTTGGTGACAAAGGTGACATTTTGAAAATAAAGATACTGTGATTTCGTTGAAATAAAAATGTCACCAAAAAAGTCACCATTATAATACTTTGAAAATAAAATAGTTAAACAAAAATCTAAATAGTGACATTTTTTTTGACCTACTCTGTTTTTTTTTCGGCAAATTGTATAATTATGTTAATTTCTTGCGATAATGAACATACAACAGATTAAAGAAAAATACACCTGCCTGGACTACTTGGGGGAGGAACGTGTCATAAGGAAAACGAATGATGGCTATTTGTGCCGTTGTCCGTGGAGGCAGGATGAGCATCCTTCTCTGTCAGTAACCCCTAACGGTAAAGGATGGTATGACTTCGTAACAGGTAAGCATGGCAACCTCATAGACATGGTTATGCTTACTGTTGGCACAACCGACTTAGGCACGGTGTGTTCCCAATTTGGTGGTCTTTCTTCTTTTACCATGTCAAATAATCTTGGCGAGGTAAAAGAAAAAAAATCTGGCTTCGCATGGTTGGAGGTCGTGGAACTGCGGTCAAAAGCATTGTATGCCTACCTTAATAGCCGGAAGATAAACACAGACATCGCCAAACAGTTCCTTAAAGAGGCGCACTACTCCTTTACGGAGAAACGTGAGAACTTTCTTTATTCGCTTGCCTATGGAAATGACAGAGGCGGTTGGGAACTGCGTAGCAGCCGTTTTAAGGGCAGCGCAAGCCCAAAGGGTATTACTACCCACTGGTACCAGGAGAACGCTGCCACGGTCGTGTTTGAGGGCTTTATGGATATGTTGAGCTTTGCCACCTTGTGTGGTGGGGTGCGGCACAACTACATAGTGCTTAACAGCATCGTCAACGTAGATGCCGCTATTGACATTCTCAAAGAAAGGGAAGGGAAAATCTTTCTCTGTCTTGATAACGATGAAGGTGGGCGTACCTCTACAAAGAAGATACTCGATATGATGCCAGGTGCCACGGACATCAGCCATCGCTTCGCACCTTGCAAAGATTTAAACGACTACCTGTGCAAAAAAATGTATGCACATTAATTTTTTATTGTGCAGACAATAATAATAAAGGGAAAAGAAGTAATTATTTAGAAGCTGCAAGTTGGTGCGTTGTGCATACAATAATGCACGTAAAAACGCATAAATTACCGCTCGCAAGCTCGCAGTAACAATTTAAATTTTACAACTATGACAGAAGACAAGAAAAAAGAAATTCTTCCACAAATAGATAATGTTGAGAAGGAACTAAAGAAAAATGGCTTAGGTATTTTTCTAATTTGTAGCAAAAAGGATAAAGCTGGCGAGGATATTAAAACTAAAAAAGGTAAGAATGCCAGTTTTTACAAACCTTATCATATGGGATTCTTGCGAATACTAAAAAACGAGCAAGGACACCGCTTACAGTGGTATGATGATGATTGCCCAGAGGGGAAGTGTCGTGGAACTGGAATAACAGAGAAAGAATATAATATTTTTCGAAATTCAACATCTTCTAAGAAAAGGTTGAATATTTTCCTGAAATACCAAACTCAGTATGTGATAAGAAAAATCAAGCAGGACAAGCGTATCATGATACGTCTTAGCGAGGATGATCTGGTTTTTGCTCAGGAAATGGCAAGGAAGGCTGGAATATCTGTATCCGATTTGATAAGAAAAAGACTTCGTGGTACCATCATTCATGAGGCATTAAGCACTGAAGAGGTGCAAACGATGAATGTACTGCTACAAATGGCAGCAGAACTAAAACAGTATGGTACAGCTTTGAAAAACTATTTGAAGACAACAGGCATATCTGGAGTACAGCGTCTTGATTCGCTTTTTCAGAGTCAACCAGGCACTGACTATGCTAAAGCTATTTTGCGAGCTGCAAACAAAATAAACAAATTAATCAAATATAGCGATGATAATTAAGACTACCCCTATCAGTAGCTCACATGGCGCAGGAGTCATAAGCTACGCACTGAACAAAGAGGATGCACAACTTGTAAAGATGCAACATTTGCACTATACAAGTTATGGCTTCCCACCAGATGATAGTTCCGTGTATAATCAGATGATGATGCACCAGAAATTTTCTGGCAAGAAGTGTAAGGAACCGTTTCTGCGCATTGAGGTTTGCCCACCTCCCGACAAGACAGAGGATTGGACGATGGAGGAATGGCAACAGTTGTGTGAAGAAACTTTGGCAGAACTTGCCCGACAAGGCATAGACCTAAGAAATAGTCAGCTTATATGCTGTCTACATAGAGACTCGGGGAAACTGCACCTTCATATCATCGCTAATCGCATAGACATGGATGGAAAACTAACCAATGCCTGGCAGTGCAAAAATAAGTCTATAGCAGCTGCAAATGCAATCGCTAATGCTCATGGCTGGAGTTTAGCTTCTGATGTGAAGCCACAACTGAAAAACGAGATACGCAATGAAGCTCTGGAAGTCCTTGCCAATATGGAGAAATTCGACATAAAGGATTTCTTTGCTAACATGCGTGCCCGAGGGTATATCATTCAAGACAGATGGTCAAAGGGTAAGTGCGTAGGATATTCTATCGGTAAGGATGCAGATGTTCTTTTCAAGTCATCCCAACTCACAGGTCGTGACCTTATGCCTTCCCGAATCGAAGAAACATGGAAAAGGCTGCACGCAACCCCAATGGTATCATATATCTACACCACTGACTACAAAGGGAAAATTCCGTTTGATATTCCGAAGGCTCTCGATGACGTCATCAATCATGAAATAGAAGTGCCCGATGAAATATACGATGATGATGACCTTGATTGGGACGAGGAATGGGATTATGAACTTGCCGACCGCCCACGTGTAGCAAGAGGTGCAGCAGCGATACTTGTTGGTTTGATGCTGCCCACTGGCAATGACGGACCTGCAGTTGGTGGTGGCGGCGGTGGAGTGCAAGATGAGCTATCACGCTGGGATGGACTTCCGGCTGAACGTCAAGACGAATATATAAGATGTGCAAGGAGGGCTGCGGAACAAGCCAGTGAATACTATCGCCCCCAGAAGGTGACGAAAAGACGTGGAAGAGGTATTCGTTAATATTGAAAAGTCTTAACAAATCTTAAATGCAATATTTAAGGTTAAGGCGGTTTACATGGTGCGCTTGCTCAATGGTGCAAATGTGGTGCAAATAGGATAAAATAAAATCGCAATCATCTAAATAACAGATAATTGCGATTTTGTTAAGTTGTCCTACGCGGATTCGAACCACGACAAACAGAACCAAAACCTGTTGTGCTACCATTACACCATAGGACAATCCTTAAAAATATGACAACCTTGCCTTAGCCTATGACTGCTTCTGCAAGTTTGCGAGTGCAAAGGTAATATAATTTTTTTACATTACCAAATTTTCCTTGTGTTTTTTATTTCACAGTGATGAGGAAATAATTCTTCTTGCCACGCTGTGCAAGTATGTATTTGCCGCCGATGAGGTCGTCCTGAGTGAGCGGACGGTTCTGGTCGGTGAGTTTCTCCTTGTTGATAGAAACGCCGCCTCCCTGTACCATCTTGCGCATCTCACCCTTTGAAGGGAATACCTTGCAGTCGTCGCGTGTCAGTATCTCCACTGCAGGCTGGCCGAGCAGGTCGGAGCCTATTGTGAAGTTCTCCACACCGTCGAATACGTCGAGGAATGTCTGCTCGTCAAGTTTTTCCAGAGCCTCCTTCGTTGACTTGCCGAACAGTATGCCGCTGGCTTCGATGGCCATGTCGAGGTCTTCCTGTGAGTGTACCATCACGGTCACTTCCTCTGCCAGGCGCTTCTGCAGTATGCGGCGGCCCGGATCCTGCTTGTGCTCCTCTACGAGGGCATCGATGGTAGGCTTGTCGAGTGATGTGAATATCTTGATGTACTTCTCTGCGTCGTCGTCAGATACGTTGAGCCAGAACTGGTAGAACTTGTATGGTGACGTGCGGTTGCGGTCAAGCCAGATATTGCCGCTCTCGGTCTTGCCGAACTTCTTGCCGTCTGCCTTTGTGATGAGCGGGCATGTCAGAGCGTATGCCTCCTGGTCGTTGCCCAGTGTGCGGCGTATCAGCTCTGTGCCGGTGGTCATGTTGCCCCACTGGTCGTTGCCGCCGAGCTGCATCTTACAGTTCTTCTCCTGATAGAGGTGCAGGAAGTCATATCCCTGCAGCAGCTGGTATGTGAACTCAGTGAATGAGAGTCCGTCGCGTGCGGTACCGTTGAGGCGCTGCTGCACGGAGTCCTTTGCCATCATGTAGTTCACGGTGATGTGCTTGCCCACTGTGCGTGCGAAGTCGAGGAAGGTAAAGTCCTTCATCCAGTCGTAGTTGTTCACCATCTCAGCACCGTTAGGAGCATCGCTGTTGAAGTCGAGGAACTTAGACACCTGCTTCTTGATGCACTCCTGATTGTGGTAGAGTGTTTCAGAGTCGAGCAGGTTGCGCTCCTGTGACTTGCCGGAAGGGTCACCGATCATGCCTGTGGCACCGCCGACGAGGATGATAGGCTTGTGTCCGCACTGCTGCAGGTGGCGGAGCATCATGATGCCACAGAGGTGGCCTATGTGGAGAGAATCAGCCGTAGGGTCTGTGCCGAGGTATGCCGTTACCATTTCTTTCTGCAACAGTTCCTCTGCACCTGGCATAATCTGCGCGAGCATTCCGCGCCACTTTAGTTCTTCTACGAAGTTTTTCATCTTATTCTTTGTTTTGTCGTATCGAATAAATGTGTTTCTCCTCTCTCTTTGTTTACCGACGAATCTCTGTCACGGTACCGGGTCGTAACCGCTGCCTCCCCACGGGTTGCATCTCAGTATGCGCCACACAGCGAGGCAAAGTCCCTTGATGGGTCCGTGCTTTATTATGGCTTCCTTTGCATACTGTGAGCATGTGGGTGTGAATCTGCATACTGCCGGTGTGAACGGGCTTATGGTATGTTGATACACCCAGATGGGTGCAATCAGTATTGCCACGAATATACGTCGTATGTATCTGATGATAATCACTGGTTCTCCTTTTCTGTCATGCGGCGCAGCAGGTTGCATATCTTCTTCTCCACCACGTTTGCGGGGTGATGCTTGCTGTCAATCCATATTACAGCCATGTTCACTACCTTTCCTTCCGGCAGGCTGATGATCTGGCTGTTTTTGCGGTAGGCCTCGCGTACTTGTCTTTTTACGCGGTTCCTGTCCACTGCATGTTTGAAGTATCTTTTTGGCACGGAGATGAGCAGTGCATCGTCGTCGTTGCCTCTGTAAGCCCCTTGTTCGGGCTTGTCGGTAACGCGATACACCATCCTTATTGGGAATGCCAACAGGGATTTGCTCTGTCCCGGTTCAAAGAGTTTGTCGATGAGATAACGGCTACGCAAACGCTTTGCCTTAGGAAAACCATTTGTTTTCTTATTCATCTTCCAGTTCCTGCAGATAGTGGCGCAGTGCACCAGTCATCGAGGGGTAGCGTTCTGTAGGTGCTTCGAGGTCGAGGCTCAGTCCTGCATCGCGTACAGCCTTTGCCGTGGATGGTCCGAAGGTACCTATCTTTAGTTCGCCCGGTTTCATGTTAGGGAAGTTCTCTTGCAGTGCCTTGATGCCGGCAGGTGAGAAGAAGAGAGCCATGTCATAGTCGAAGGCTTTCAGTTCTTCTGGTGTGAAGTTGTTGCTCACGGTGCAATACATCACGCACTCGGTGTGGTTCAGCTCCTTTGAATCAAGAAGTTTTGATATGGAGTCGTTGGCCACGCTGCTGAGCGGAACGAGGTATTTCTCGGTCTTGTGCTTCAGCATTGCCGGTATGAGGTCGTCAATCTTTCCCGTTTCACCAAAGAATATCTTACGCTTGCGGTATGGAGCATATTTCTGTATGTAGAGAGCAATGGTCTCTGTCACGCAGAAATACTTTGTCGTTTCGGGCATTGTGATGCGCATCTCCTTTGCAAGTTGGAAGAAATGGTCGATGGCATGTCTTGAAGTGAATACTATGGCGGTGTAGTCGGGTATGTTTACCTTCTGCTTGCGAAACTCCTGTGGTGTCATGCCTTCCACTTTGATGAATGGACGGAAGACAAGTTCCACGTTGAAATCGCGTGCGATGTCGTAGTATGGCGATTTGTCACTTGAAGGTTTCGGCTGGGAAATCAAAATCTTTTTTACCATCGTATAAGCTTATATGTTAATCTTCAAATAGTTTGCTATGAACAGTGAGACTATCGTCAAGAGAGCCAGTGGTATGACTTTCAGGGTGCAAAGGTACAAAAAAAACTGCAAAAATGCATTGTTTTTCTGAAAAAAGATGCAATATGCCTTGTAAAAACGCAATAAAAGTGTTATAGCGATTATGCCTATGGTCACCATTATGGTGGTGTGTATGTCTAAATGGAAATAGAAATAGACCAGTGCCACTGGCAGCAACAGTGCTCCCTGCAGTGCTATGAGGAACTGTCGGCTTCCTTTCCACATCAATCGCTGGTTGCTTTTGAAGTATATCGGAAGCACTATGTCTTCCAGTCCTTCGCACAACAGTCTGTACAGTAGTATTGCGCCGCCGTATATCGCTATCAGCTGATAGTCGCCCACGCTGTAGTCTTCTCCTTCGTTCAGCAAGTGGCGTGCAAGTGTATATACGAACATTGCCAGCAGCAGTACGCCTTGCAGTGAGAAGAAGAACTGGTAGCGTATCTCGCTTGATGTCTCACGCAGTATTATGGAGTTTTCTCGCGGCGTGCGGAACAGGTTCTTCATCTGGAAACAGGTGAATCTCCATGAGCGCGATATCATTATTATCGACAGTAGCACGCACATGAACATCCCCAGTGACAGGATACTGTCGTTTGATATTGAGTATTCCACTGGTATGCCCATTTCTCCGTTTCTCACCGCCGGCAGTTCTTTGTGGAAGAATTTTGTCTGCGATACGTAGGAGTCGAGGCAGCCGTCGAGTATCTTTTTCTTGTGGAAGCCGCTGAGCTTGAGTTCGGGCAGGCTGTCAAGCTGGTACATGCCCGGCACCTGTGGCAGTGTCTCCCATTGCCATTTGTACACATGTCCGGTGTCCGCCACTGCTGATGCTGTGTCGGTAAGTTCATGTGTGTTGACGTGTATGGAGTCTTGTGCCGTTGCCACTGTTGCGTTTATCCTAAGAATTCTTTCTTGAATTTGTCAACCAAGTCGAGCTTCTCCCATGTGAACAGCTCCACCTCAATTTCTTTCGTTGGGTGGTATGCCGATGTGAATGTTTTCTTCACCGTGCGCGGCATGCGTCCCATGTGTCCGTATGCAGCTGTCTCGCTGTATATAGGCTTGCGCAGTTTCAGAGTGCGCTCTATGGCCTTCGGACGGAAGTCGAACAGAGTCTTCAGTTTCTCAGCTATCTCACCGTCGGTCATCTTGACGTGGCTCTTGCCGTAGGTGTTGATATATATGCTGACAGGCTCTGCCACGCCGATGGCATAGCTCAGCTGTACGAGAATCTCGTCGCTGATGCCTGCTGCCACGAGGTTCTTTGCCACGTAACGTGCAGCGTATGCTGCAGAGCGGTCAACCTTTGATGGGTCTTTGCCTGAGAAAGCACCGCCGCCGTGTGCGCCCTTGCCGCCGTATGTGTCAACGATAATCTTGCGACCGGTCAGGCCGGTGTCGCCGTGAGGACCACCGATGACGAATTTGCCGGTAGGGTTGACGAAGAATTTTATCTCGCTGTTGAAGAGCTTCAGTGTCTTCTCGTCCTTCAGCTGTGCCTTTACGCGTGGTATCAGGATGTTTATCACGTCCTCCTTGATTTTGGCGAGCATGGCGTTGTCCTCGTCAAACTCGTCGTGCTGTGTTGATACCACGATGGTGTCGATGCGCTGCGGCACGCCGTCGTCGCTGTATTCTATCGTTACCTGCGACTTAGAGTCTGGTCTGAGGTATGTCATCACCTTGCCTTCCTTGCGTATCTCGGCAAGTGTCTTCATTATCAGGTGTGAGAGGTCGAGCGATACTGGTATGTAGCGGTCGGTCTCGTTGGTGGCATATCCGAACATCATGCCCTGGTCGCCGGCGCCCTGCTCTTCCTCTTTTTCGCGTGATACGCCCTGGTTGATGTCGCCGCTCTGCTCATGTATGGCAGAGAGGATTCCGCATGAGTTGCCGTCAAACTGATATTCCGACTTTGTGTAACCTATTCGGTTGATGGTTTTGCGTGCAATGGTTTGCAGGTCAACGTATGCTTCTGACGTTACCTCGCCCATGAGCACCACCTGTCCTGTGGTCACAAACGATTCTATGGCGCAGTGTGCGCGCTCGTCGTATGCCAGGAACTGGTCAAGCAGTGCGTCGCTTATCTGGTCGGCCACCTTGTCAGGGTGTCCTTCTGAAACTGATTCTGATGTGAATAAGTACATGGTATGTATTGTTGTTTTTGAGTGTTGGATGGTGGGTTGAGTCTGCAAAAAAAGAAGAAAATCCCACATGAGCGCTATTAGTGCTCATGCGGGATTGTTGCTTTCATTCCGTTGCAAAGTAATACTGCAAAGGTATTACTTACGCAGACCGAGAGCCTTGATGATGGCACGATAGCGGTTGATGTCGCGTTCGTAGAGGTAGTCGAGCAGTGCGCGACGCTTACCTACGAGCTTTGTCAGTGAGCGAGCTGTGCGGAAGTCCTTGTGGTTCTTCTTCAAGTGCTCGGTGAGGTGCTTGATACGGTAGGTGAAGAGTGCGATCTGGCTCTCTGCAGAACCTGTGTCTGTTGCCTGCTTGCCATACTGGCCGAAAATTTCGGTCTTCTTTGCGCTGTCTAAATACATTGTGTTTTGTTTTTGTGTGACTGTATGAGTAATCTTATTACATTACATCCTGTCGATGCCTGTGGCGCCCCGTCACCAGATGCCTGACATCACACGAATGCAGCTCAGTTTTTTCTAAGCGGGTGCAAAGGTACTGCTTTTTCTTGAATTACAGAAATATAGAGCCGTTTTTCTTTGAAATGTTAAATATTTTTAACGAAAGATTTGCCAACTCCACCGAAAAAAGCATCGAAAGACTTTATTTCATCTTCTTTTCCAGCGTTTTTAGCAGGTCAAGTGGGGAGTCTTTGAACTTTTTAAGGTCAAAAGCGTCGTTTTTTATGTATTCATCCATTTTCGGGAAGCGTTCAAACGCATAGCGTATATTTTTCTTCTCTCCAATCTTTATTCCACTTCGTGGTACATAATATGTCACTTCCACGTCATCGCCTTTGATGCAATAACCGTATGCCCAGGAATACTCTACGGAATGATAGCTTCCCATCGTAGGTGAGGAATAACCGTATTGTTCTTTGGTTGGAGCAATGAATCCTATTACTTTGGCTCCTTCGTACTCCACTCTCCAAAAACTGCGATGACCTGTTTTCTTTAAGTTCTTGGGCATCGTAAAGGCTTTTGTCGTGTAAAGGGACAAAAACTTTACTTTCTCACCTGTATCATGTATCACTAACAGTTCCTTTGCATCGTCTGCCTTGTATTTCGTGCCTTTTTCTCCTGGTTTTGCAGAGATGGTAACCTCTACGGGCATGTAAGCCTTACATCCGTAAAGTGCCACAATAGCGTTGCCGGTCTTCTCATTGGTAATATAGCCTGTTACTTTTTCTCCATTTAGAAGCGTGAGTACACATTTGGGAGTTGGTTTGTTCTTGTCTTTGGCAGATACATTTGCCACACATGCCAACAAGATGGCAAACATCAAAATAAAATGTTTGATATTCATTTTTGTCTGTTTTTAATTGATAGTTTTTGTTATCCTTATTGCTTTTTGGGGTGCAAAGTTATAAAAGATTCTCTATATCGGCAAATGTTTTGATGTAAAAAATTTTCTTTTGTCCTATTTTTACCTCGATTTCCTTGCGATATTACTCACCAACTTGTGTTTCGGACTGAAATATCGCAAGGAATCGTCGTTTGTCGTAACTTGTTGATAATCAGTAGTGCGTTTGTCTCCAATTTCGTATTTCGGAGTAATCAGACACCTTTTATGTTGTAATAGCATACCTTTTACAGTGTGAAAGCATAGCTATTACGATGCAAAAGCATTCATATTACAGTGCAAAAACTATGCTTTCAGGGTGCTTTCCGGCTGTTTTAGCAGTGTTTGGTCGAAAAAAACGAACAGCGAATTGTTTTGTTGTTCCGATTCTCTGTCCGTTTTCGTCGTCGTTCTTCTCTATTTTGCAATCTGTTGCGAAATGTTAAATCAAAACAATGTCCTACTTCTACTCCCCTATCACTTCCCTTCTACTCCTCTGTCACTCCCCAGTAAGCATATCACCCTAAAGGGCTATTTTTTCATTATAAGTATAAAAAAATCAGTCGCTTTGATTGTTTCTCATATTTTTTTCGTAAATTTGCAAACCGTAAGACTAACAAACCGGTTGAATGAGTCTAAGTAGGACCTACATTAACAAAAGCAAAAGCGTTTCAATCTCAACAGACACAACAGTAAAAGTAAACAATGACGTAAAGCAGGCCGTGCAGTGTATTGTGGAAAGTATGAAGGCTGCGCAGATGCTGACAGGCGAATGTCTGTTTGTCATTGATTTTAATGAACAAAAGCTTTTATGGAAATCCGATGGTTTGCTTTACTTCGATGAGAATGTGACGGCAAATGGTGGATGTCTGAACCCTTACTGGAATCTAACGTCTGAGTCAATACGCAAGAAACTGCTGACAATCAGCGGTAAGTTGTCTGTGGCCGTAGGCGAGCACTTCACTAAAGGTGAGGACGGACTGATGTGCACCATTGACTATCCTATCATCGTTGACGGTCATGATTTCTATGTGACGCAGAAAAGCACCATCATGGTACTCCCAGACCCCGACGAGAAGAAGGAGGTGTATGGTGGTTTGCGCATCATTACCATTAATGCAGTACGCGAGTCGCTGTCGGAAGAGATGACGTGTGCCATGGTGATGCCTGACGGCAGGATAAGCCTCTACGACATGGAAAAAGAGGTGTTTGGACCACCTACCAACGACATGGCATTGTCAAGAAGAGAGAAAGAGCTGCTGCTCAGAGCCAAGTGCGGCACCTCGCGTGATGAATTGGCAGACAAGATGAACATCAGTATGAACACCTTGAAGAAGCACCGCCAGAATATCTTCAGCAAACTGGGCGTACACTCCATATCACAGGCGCTCAACACTGCGATGAAGTATAACTTGATATAAGTGCTTGGGAGTTCTTTGGGAGTGATAGGGGAGTAGAAGGGGAGTGATAGGGGAGTGATAGGGACAATACGCTTGTGATGACGATAGTCTTTATCGTCAGTCTAATACATATGTCCCTATCACTCCCCTATCACTCCCCTTCTACTCCTCTATCACTCCCTAAAAAACTTCAAACATCATAGTTCCAGCAGCGTGGCTGTCTCTTTCACGTCATGTACGCGCAGTATGTCGGCACCTTGACGCAGGGCTATAAGGTCAAGGAGCATGGTGCCCTGCATGGCGGCATCGCTGTCAGGGGTGACATCAAGCGGCATCCACACCATGCGCTTGCGACTCATGCCCACAAGCAAGGGCAGGGTGGGGAACTGCTCCTTCAGTTCGTCAAGGTGGATCAGCGTGTCGAAATTGCCTCTTATCACGTCTTTACCAAAACCGAAGCCAGGGTCGAGGATGATGTCCTTGCAGCCGGCGGCCTGCAACTGTGCCACCTCGCGGCGAAATCTCTCTGTCATACGCTTAATGTCGGGTTCCACCGACATCAGTATGTACGACACTCCCAGTTTGCCGACCTCGCTGAACATATCGGCATCAATGCCTTCTGATACGTCGTTGATGATCTGCACATTGAATTCCTCCACCGCCATGCGTGCAACGGAAGCACGGAAAGTATCGACGCTCAGCACCGCATCCGGCTGTTCGCGGCGAATCACCGACAGAGCCATGCGCAGACGGCGCATCTCCTCCTCTTCGCTTACTTCCTGAGCGCCGGGACGGGTGCTGTAGGCGCCAACGTCGATGATGTGGCCGCCTTCACGCAGTATCTGCTCCGCACGCTGTGCTATATCACGTTCCGTCTGCACGCGGCTGCCCGCAAAGAACGAGTCGGGCGTGCAGTTGAGTATTCCCATTATTTTACATTCTGTGTTCATAATCTGTTGTTTTGTGCAAATGCGTTGTTATTCCATGTGGACTGCAAAATTAGCAAAAAAAACGTAGTTGCGCAAGCATTCCTCATACATTTATTTGCAAGGTTGAAAAATAATTCGTAACTTTGCGCCACAAGAACTAAGAAAAAACAAAGACACAAACGATGAATACATTCTTCTACGCTAAAGACCTTGGTGACCTCAACGCTGCCGTTGCCGAGGCAATGGAGGTGAAGCGTGACCGCTTCGCATGGCAGCATTTGGGAAAGAACAAGACACTCCTGATGGTGTTCTTCAACAATTCACTGCGCACACGCCTGTCAACACAGAAGGCAGCGATGAACCTCGGCATGAACGTTATCGTGCTCGACGTGAACGCCGGTGCCTGGAAGCTGGAGACAGAGCGCGGTGTCATCATGGACGGCGACAAGTCGGAACACCTGCTTGAGGCTATTCCAGTGATGGGTAGCTTCTGTGACCTTATCGGCATACGTTCCTTCGCCGGACTTACAGACCGCGAATATGATTATGCGGAGACTATCGTGGGACAGTTCGTGAAGTACAGTGGCAAGCCTGTATTCGCCATGGAGACAGCCACCGTGCATCCCCTGCAGGCCTTTGCCGACCTCATCACTATAGAGGAGCACCGCACGAAGGAGCGTGTAAAGGCTGTGCTGACATGGGCGCCACACTGCCGCTCACTGCCGCAGGCCGTGCCAAACTCGTTTGCTGAGTGGATGCTCGCCGCTCCAAACGTTGACCTCGTCATAACACATCCTGAAGGCTATGAACTCGATCCGAAGTTCACTGCCGGTGCACAGATAGAATACGACCAAAAGAAAGCCTTCGAGGGAGCAGACTTCATATATGCCAAGAACTGGTCATGCCCAGGCGTTACACGTCCGGCAGACTACGGTAAGATTCTCGATGACTACAAGAAATGGAGCCACTGGACAGTGGATGCAGAACACATGTCATGGACTGACAACGGTAAGTTCCTGCACTGTCTGCCTGTGCGCCGCGGCCTTATCGTCACTGACGACGTGATAGAAAGCCAGAACTCACTTGTCATCCCAGAGGCTGCCAACCGTGAGATTTCTGCCGAGGTGGTCATCAAGCGTATGCTTGAGGCTCTGTAGTTGTACGGTAGAAAAATAAATGGGGAGTAGAAAGGGAGTGATAGGGGAGTGATAGGGGAGTGATAGTGACATATGTATTAGACTGATGATATAGACTATCGATATTACAAGCGTATTGTCATTATCACTCCCCTATCACTCCCCTATCACTCCCTTTCTACTCCCCTATCACTCCCAAAATTACATAACTCCCCCAAAGGGTTCCACACATTGTTGTGGAGCCCTTTTTTGTTAATTAATGATAAAATATCAACATTTTATAGTACTATGTATTGCATAGTACTGTTGGAATTATTAACTTTGCGGCATGAATGATTAGTAATATTGAAAATAAAAGTAAGTAAAAAATCAATAAGGCTATGAATACCGACAATGCTAAATCCCAGATGCGCAAGGGTATGCTTGAATACTGCGTGTTGCTGTTGCTGCGTCGCTGTCCCAGTTACGCCAACGACATCATTGAGCGCCTGCGCATGGCTGACATGATTGTGGTGGAGGGTACGCTGTACCCACTGCTCACACGGTTGAAGAAAGACATGCTACTGAAATATGAGTGGCGAGAAAGCACTCAGGGGCCTCCGCGCAAGTATTATGCACTGACAATGGACGGTGAGGAAGCGCTGAGGCTGATGGACCAGAGTTGGAACGAACTGACAAACACTGTAGATAAACTCAAAGGAATGTACTTGGAGTGATTTTCAATTCACAATTCACAATGCTAATCCCACAAAGAAAATGAAGAAGAATATCCAAATCAATTTGTTTGGCACATTATATAATATAGATGATGATGCCTACCAGCTTCTCGAGAATTATCTCGACAGCATGAAGAGTTATTTCTCACGCCAGGATGGTGGTGAGGAGATAGCTGACGATATAGAGCACCGTGTGGCAGAACTGCTGTGGCAGCATAAGCAGTACGGCATGGAGGCGGTGAATATTGAAACGGTGAAGGAGATAATAGCCCAGATAGGTAATCCGCAGGACATCGATGATGGAGTGGAGAGCGATGCCACATACACCGAGTATGAGGAGCAGCGCAGTGACGACACCGCTGCTGACGCTACGGATGGTGAAAAGGACTCTTTCACAAGTGATGTGAAGAAGAATGTGACCAGACGCCGTTTATACCGTAACCCAAATGACAAGATGTTGGGTGGCGTGTGCTCTGGCTTGGCACAGTATGTAGGCAAGGGTGATGTCACACTGTGGCGACTGGGCTTCGTGGCGATGCCTTTCCTGCTTGATTTGGTGTTTACCTATGTAGGTTCAATAACACATTTCCTGCATTTGACCCCAGGTAGCTTCTGGTTTGCCCCCAGTGCTTTCTGGATTCTCCCGGTAGCCTATATAGTGATGTGCATCATCGTACCTGAGGCACGTACTGCTGAAGACCGTCTGCGCATGAAAGGAGCGGAGGTGACGCCAGAGAATATTAATGCACAGGTTATCAGCGACACTACCGGCGATGATACTGTGCAACCCACGCAGTCGTCATCATCGTCTGGTGGTGGCTGTCTGAAGGCACTGCTGATGGTGATATTGTTTTTCTGCGCCCTGCCTTTTCTGTTTATCATCATAGCGATGCTTCTCGTGGTTGTTTTCGCAGTGGCAGCCATGGCAGGGATGAATGGCTGGAGCCTGCCTTTCATCAACGTCATGCAGAGCGACATGGGGATAAGCAACACGTTCTTTTCTGACTACGGCTGGCTGGTGGTATCGGGCAGCATTGCCGGACTGCTTGTGATAGTCATTCCGCTATACATGATTGTAAAGCGCATCATGGGCGGGTCGTTTGGCAGACATTCCATACTCATTATGTCTATAGTGTGGCTGCTGATGCTTGTATGGGCTATATTCTCTATGGTTGCCTGCGGCACATCGTTCCAGAAATATGTGCCCCACATTGATGCATGGCCGGGCATTCAGCCTGCTGACACCATGATGTCGCAACCGCCATCGCCATGGGAACCGATGGAAGAACTTGAAGACACCGCCGCCATCGACCTGATGTCAGAATAAAAGGGAATAAAAGGGAGTGATAGAGAAAAAAAAGAAGGGGAGTGATAAGGACATTACGTAGTTTAATAATGTCTTTATCACTCCCCTTTCACTTCATTATCATTTCCCTTTCACTCCCTTATAAATAAGCAAGTGAAACTTGCGGAAGATTAATATCCAGGATTCTGCATGGCCTTCTTCTGCTCGGCTGAGAGATTAGAGCCATCAGAGTTCTGCAACATGTCGAGGAATGTCTGTGGTATTGGGCGCAGCTCATGCTTGCCAGCCTGAATACCAGATGCCTCTGGGTTGAATGCCTTGGCACGCTTCACGAGCAGTCCTGCACGTGAAAGCTCTTCCCAACGGTTCCACTCACCAAGCAACTCACGTGTGCGCTCGTTGAAGATGAAGTTGAGCATACGCTCATAGTCACCGCTGCAGCCAAGGGCTTCGAGAATTTCCTCGTCCTCAGCAGGCAGTTGTGTATAGCTTGCAATCTGCAGATTGGATGCTGCGGTAGTACGCTCTATACCTGTAGACAGGTAGTATGAACTCTTGTGAAGGTGAGAAGCTTTATATGCTTCTGACATCTTCAAGGTCGTTCCACTTCCATCCTTACAGTT
>JAEEHW010000110.1 GCA_016281055.1 Prevotella sp. | reverse complement strand
GATCCTTTTTGGGGAGTATATGATAAGAAAAAAAACTTGGTGTATTTTGTTATGTCTTATTGGGACTCTAATATAGAAAAATCAGTATGGAAGAAGGTTATAATAGATTCTTATAAACAACATCATATAGAATTAACTAATAAATACAAAGGGAATTTATTGGAGCTTTGTGATTCTCTTGTTCAATATGAGAATGAGAATACAATAAGACTATAATATATAGTACTTCAGTGCTATACCCAATCAATATGACTGTGGCATAGCACTGATAGAATACGACGATATGAACTACCCTAAAGCAAAAGGTTTATTTGCCCTTACGGGCAGAAATCCATTAAAATCTTTTTATAATCTCAGGCTCTATGAGCCAGAAATATTTCTGAGCCGCCAGGCTCCAAAGATTGTACTGATGATTTTCTATGATTTCTGCTCCGTAGGAGCATAATAAAAGCATAAAAGCCTGTTACACCATAAAAACCTTTCTTGCCAGCAAAAGAATAATAGAAATATGAAGAAGTTGTTATATGTATTATTTTTGTCTGTTGCAATAATATCTTGTTCGATACGACGTGATGATTTTTTTGATACAATCAGTGTCAAGAATGTCAAACAGATAGATATTGACACAACAGAATATACAACGGAATATATGGATTATCATTTTCCTGAAATAGGAACCCACTCTTTACCTGTATTTAAGAACTCAATTAAATTTGATACCCTTTTACAATATCGCGTCAGGTTTGTGGGCGGTGCAGTTTTCAGAACAGATAGCGTAGAGGATGGTTACAAAATTATAGATTCTGTTTATGTATCTGCAGTGCATGTAAATTATAAAGACAACAATCATGTAAGTTATACAAAACAGAACTATAACAATTGGAAAGATTGTCCTATTCCTATTCCAATTATATTGAAGTTAAGAGAAGATTTCTACTTAAGAATGAAGTATCAAAAGTATCAGTTGAAATTACCTATTTCCCGTAAGGTTACCGGAGCTTATTTGTATTATTTATATTAATTCTCATAAGTAATCACCTACAGTGTCCCCATAAAAGGAAACGCTGTAGGTTAT
This sequence comes from Prevotella sp., assembly GCA_016281055.1. Lineage (GTDB taxonomy): Bacteria > Bacteroidota > Bacteroidia > Bacteroidales > Bacteroidaceae > Prevotella. The sequence continues at coordinate 25,952 of JAEEHW010000110.1, read as the reverse complement.
GACTCACTCGTACGTGATGACAGCCGAGGCATAGCACTGATAGAATACGACAGTATGAACAATCAGAGTAGAGCACTAATGATATGAGTGGATATTGGTGGTAGTTAGGAAAGGGAAAGGGCAGTAAGAAGGAGTTAAGTGATATACTCCACTTAACTCCCCTTTACTCTCAGCTCCCTTAACTCCAACTAATCACCTGATAATTACTCGGTTTATTGAATCCTTGAACCTGTTGCTGAGATAATCTTGCCGTTGCTCTCTATGAGCAAACGGCTGTTGAGTAAACATATAGTTCGTTAATAGCTGTTGGGAAACCCTTGCGGGAATATAATCCTACAAGATTATCCTACAGCGCGCAGAAACTGCTATGGAAAGCCCTTGCGCTTTGTACATTGTCTATTAGTGATTGTTTTCATAGTCTTTAGTTTTAAAAGGTTTAATAAATTGGGGGCGTGTTAAATTAGATTAATTGAATTGCGTCGTTTTTCTGATGGTGTTGTGGTGTCTTGTATCTTCTGTTTCTTTTTTCTATGTTTTTTGTTTTTTGATTTAAGTTGCGGAATTATAGAGGTTTATTGTATTGGCCTGTGTCAGTGATTGTTTCGTTGTGTTTCTGATGCAAATATACAAATTATTTTTATTTCTCTATACACTTTTGACTTGTCTATACATATTTTTATAAAATTTTAAGATTTGTGTGCGTACACGTAAAAATTGCACTCCGTTTTTAGGTGTGATTTATGAAAAAAGCAATACAGGTGACGAATGTAAAACATCCGTCACCTGTATTGCTTTTTTATAATATGTCGCTGTGAGGGTGGGGGAGGTGTTTCTTTGAGGACATCATTCAGTCAAACGCTTGTAGATGCCAGTGTCCTCTATCTGTCCGTTATACCACACTACGAACCACATTGACTTGTTGGCTTGCGGACGTCCTCTGTCATCATATAGGGTCTCGCCTTCATCGTTTTTAACGGCACCAAAGAGTGCTATGCTGAGTACGTCGAGCATACCGGTGGCACGCTCTACGTGCATATCAATTACTGACTGATAGTTGGAGTAGCCTATGGTGCACCATCCCCATCCGTCTGACACGGAGCCAGTGGTAGGCACAGCATTGTGTATCTGTGCGTCAAGGTAGTTCATCTTCTCGCTTTCAATGCCTTTGTCCTTCAGTACCTGCTTGATATACTCGAAGGGCTTGAGCACCTCGGCAGTACGCTGGTAGCTATACTCGTTAAGGTTAAACTGCGCATAGTATGAGTTCTGCTCATGGTCGTATGTGGCAAGCATGGCACCCTGTTCCACCATCGGCAGCAGGTCGGTTGATATGCCGCTTATCGTCAGTTCGTCGTGCAGGGTGTCTATCTGCTCATAGAACGTGTTGAACTCCTCCTGTGTCAGTATTCCTTTTTCAAGAAGGCTGCGTGTCATTTCATAAAGGTATGCAAGATACCCCTCCTTGTAAATGTCGCGCACATTGCCTTCGCTGTCAAGGAATGGTATGTTGAACTTGATGTTGTTGAGTTTGTCAACACTGATCTTCACCTGGTTGTTGTTGTAGAACTCCATGTTGATGGTGGTATTCACCGTATCGGCGCAGATGCCGACAGTCTCGTTGTCGGTAATCATCATGTTCTCAGACTCTACCACGATGTCGGGCACGTAGAGTCCAACTATCACGGTGCCTTTATACTGGCCGTTGATTGCCTCTACCTTTATGTCGTTGGCCGTGCTGTCGCATGAGCATACCATGGCGGTTGAGATGGCGACGGCGGCAAGAGACTTACAGATGTTATATATTTTGTTCATAGTCGTTTGGTCGTTTAGTTGATTAGTCGTTTGGAAATCTCACTCCCCTTGGGAGGGGCGGGGTTAGAATAATACAGACATTGCTGCTCCTACGGTGAAGGAGTTTATCTTGTGTGAGAAATTGAACTTTGAGTGTTTTGTCAACATATTCAGCAGATCCTTGTGGTACGGAGTGTACTCTACGTCGAACTCAGGTTTTGAGTAGTCGTAGTCCACGAATCCTGATATTGCCATACCGCTGTTCATGGCGTATGTATAGTGTAGTCCCAGGGTGAAGTTGTCACTGTTGGTCTTGTCTATCTTCATGGCATCGCCATACATGGTTACCGGTGTCGTGGTGTTGGTTTGCGTGTTAAGGTAAAGCTCGTCAGCAGCGGCAATGAGGTTCAGGCTGCCGAAGAAGCGGCGGCCGTAGAGAGCCTTCATACCCAGATTGTGCTTCGGACTGATAGGCCATGCCAGATACAGTCCGGCATTGATATCAACGAGCGACCATACCTCTGACACAGATGCAGAGTTCATGTTGCGCACCAGCGCATCGTTTTTATCCGTATATGTGTATAGCCCCTCGGCTGTCACCGGTGCTGTGGTGATGCGTCCGCGCGCACCCACGCCGATGTATTTGTTGATAAAGTATGCCGCCTCGGCTGCCACGGTGGTGCCGGTGCCAACCTTTATAAGCGGTGCCTGGCCCTCAGCGTATGCAGGACTGCCTGACGCATAGTTCTTGTAGTCGCGCTCATTTGCGTTATAGTTGTCAGGGATGCGGAATGGGTTTCCCTTACGCTGTATGGTATAGTAGTCGTCATCGAGATATGAACCGCCATAGTTGTAGAGGTTGGCGGTGGTAAGGAACTCTGTGTTGGTAGGCAGTTTGAGGTTATTGGTAAACTGCATTCCCAACTCTAACTTGAAGAAGCTCGGATTCTGCCACAGGTCAGAGTTGCCCTTCAGAGGTTCGCGGTTGATGCCTTTCTTCTTGAATATCCAGTCGGCGCACATATAACCCAGGTCGGTTGCGATGATACCCAGACCAGCACCGACGAGCACGTCGCTAATCCAGTGGCGGTTGTTGAGCGTACGCATGATACCAGTGGTGGTGGCACATCCGTATGCAAAGATAGACCACCACGGTGAGCGTGTCAGTCCGTACTCCTTGTGCATGATGGTGGCTGCAGTGAATGCCGTTGCCGTATGGCCTGACGGGAACGAGTTGGCAGTGGAACCGTCTGGGCGCATCTCCTTGGCAGAATACTTTATGGTATTGACAAAGAGTGCACACCATGCAAACGAGAAGCCGCCGCTGACAAGGTATCGCACTGTCTTGCTGCGTCCCTGGTAGCCGGCGAAGTTAAGTCCTGACGCTACTACGAGCGGCACGAGTTGCAGGTTGTCATCGAAACGGTTTTCGTAGGCAGGGATGAAGTTGTTACGTGCGGCACGGAAATTCTTCTTGTTGGCCTTGGCGATGAATCCGAATGCCACGAGCGGCACCGTTGACCACTCAAACTCCCTCAAAGGAGTGTAGTAACCATACTTTGCCACGGCCTTCGGCGATGCCACCCAACTGTGTACTTGGTCGTCCACCATGGCTGCATCGTAGTTGGTCATGTCGTTTATCACTACGCTCTTTTCCAGGTTCGTCGTGGTTAGCGCACTATTACTATTCTCAATGAGAGAATTGTAGATATCCTCTTCCGCACTTACGGGATTTAACACTCCCATGTCGTAATTGTCATATTCGAACTTAATATTCTCGGCACTTGCCGACAATGTAATGAGGAGTGTGGTTAGAATTGCTAAGGTGTTTTTACTCATGATAACTATAAAATAAATTTTGGTTTTATATTGCAAAAATACGCATTTTTATTTTAATTACAAAATTTTTATGAAAAAAAGTGAATAAAACTTGCCTTTTATTCACTTTTCTGTGTTTTTAAGTGGAAAATATGGTTTATTCATTCAAAATAAACTTCACTGGTTTGACGAGGCGGAGGTGATATTTGTTATTATTATTGGTCGTTGATATATTTTGACTTCTAAATTTATATTTTCCTCCTTCACACAAATAAAACCAGTTATCATCTTTATTATTAATAACAATAGCGTTATCCAAACCTTCTAATAACTCGACAAGTGGAACGCTTTTGGTGCCTGCATAATTCGAAACTAATAACCTCGCTTGTTCTTCCGTTGGAATGCTCCATCCACCTATATTGTCTTCTATGTATCCTGATGCTATTGTTGATGCTTGAGTAGGATTTTCTGCACCCTCATCTGCAGATGAAACATCACTCCATTCCTCAAGACTGAACAACAGTGCATTGCCTTCTTCGTCTATGGTCGCAACAACATGCCCATTCCATACAGAGCAGGCTGTTGGCAGTATCTCTACAGGAATTAGTGGTTTTTCGACAGAAATGAGTTCCTGACCATTGTTTGCTCCCTCGCCAAAAGCAAAGTCACAATTATATTCTTCTGCCCATCCTTCTGCTTCTAAGGCAAGGGCAAGTTTGGCGTATGATATTCCAGAGGTGTATGAACCCTTGAAGTTGTATGGATGTCCTGCAAGAATGGGGGCAGGATATATATAAGAGAAATTCTTGGAGGTGTTTGCATCTAACTGATGATTTACAGATATTGCTACGCTGCTCGTATTACTGGGCAGTATATATACAGTGTCTGTAGCCCATAAGTCGTCTTTCTTCTGACATTGCAGTGTGATGTCACGCCCAGCACTTAGTTCTCCCTTTACATCAATGGAACTGTAGAGCGAGTCAATCTTTACCGACACCCCTGTCGCTGTCTCTGGCACATCGGACAAGGAAATAATCAGTCGTGCCACTGCGTATTTCAATGTCAGCGGTTCGGTCAGGTCTGTCTTGCCAAGTGTGACGGTTGTCTTACCTGTCATCAGCGGTTCTGTGGAATAGCCTTTTGAGAAATCAGTGCTGCCGCATACGGCGTAAACGGTGTATGTGCCTGCTGGGAGGTTGAACTCTGGAGTTTCCTCTGCAGATGATATGGTAATATGCTCTTTCTCTATATCTTCTGAGTAGGCATATAGGTCTATCGGGTATTCTATGTTGCCTTTCTCGGCGATGGTATTCAATTTTAGAAAGTGTGTTGCACCGTCTTCCTCTATGTCAAAAATTTCGGTGGAACAACTTACAAATAATGCTGCAAATATTGTAAGGGTTAGGAATTTTTTCATAAGAATATTTTTTATCCAAATAACTTTTGTAATCCTTTTTTCTCTGTTGTGATTATATTAAAGAGGAGTCTTGTCTCTGTCTGCAAGTACGGGGAATTTCTCCCTGAACAGTTTTAACTTCTCCATGTTGAGTGTCGCTGTGATGCTCTGCTGTGCATTGTCGGCAGCCTGCGTCACGATACGTCCATATGCGTCAATCACGGCAGTGCCGCCGTTATAATGACACTGTGGGTCATCACCCATACGGTTCACGCCAATAACATAGCACTGGTTCTCGATGGCACGGGCCATGAGCAGCGTGTCCCATACACGGCGTCGGCTTTCGGGCCAGTTGGCCACATATAGTGCTACGTCATAGTCGTCACGGTTGCGTGAGAATACCGGGAAACGCAGGTCATAGCATACCTGAAGCAAGAAACGGACGCCGCGCCACTCTGCAATGGTGCGCTCATTGCCTGCCTTATAATGCTTGTTCTCTCCTCCGTAAGTGAACAGATGACGTTTGTCGTAGTGATACATGTCATCAGGGGTGACAAACAGGAAACGGTTGCGGAAGGTGCCGTCGGGCAGTTTGGTGGCTACCGATCCGGCGATGGCTGCATCATGTTTTTGTGCCATTGATTGCATCCACTCAGAAGTGTCGGTCATTCCTTGCTCGTTGCCAGCCACCTCTGCCACGCCCTCCGGGTCAGTGGCAAACCCTGTCGTCCACATCTCAGGCAAAACAAAAAGGTCTGACCTTTCTGCCTGTTCCATGAGGCGTTCAGCCTCGCGACGGTTGGCAGAAGGGTCAGACCATTTTATGTCGGTTTGAAGCAGAGTAATCTTCATATAATAATTAATATCAATGATTACTCTTGAATTGCTCTATTCTCTCTTTGAACAGCGGCTCTTGCTCTTTCTTGAAGAAAGAAGTACAGATACGCACACCCTGCTGTGTAGAGCCCATGGTGTCGAGCGGGAACACGGCAATGCCGTAATACATCAGTTCACGTGTCAGTTCAAGGTCGTTCATGCCAGGATACTGCACGGTGAAATAGAAGCCGTCGGCCAATGGAGCACCCATGTCGTTGTCATAAACGAGATAGAAACCGTTGGCAAGCAGTATGTCCTTCATGAACTTGGCACGGCGGCCGTATTCCTTCACGTCGTCAAGGAAATTATAGCGTCCGTCGCAGGCTGCCTCCATCAATGCTGCCATAGCGTGCTGCACACTGTGCGTGGTGCCGCTTGACAGTGTGTACATCAGACGGTTGCAGAGGAAATTGCCAAACTCGCCCACGCCAAAGTTCTGCAGCAATGGCTCATATACGCGGTGATAGAGTTTATTGCTGATGCAAGTAACGCCGATACGCTGCCCTGCATACGAGAATGCCTTAGAACCGGATACCCACAACACGTAGTTGTCGGTATATTGTGCTACGGTAGCCTGGTATGGTGCTTCGTATGGATGTGAGAGGTCACGACGGAAGTCCATGGCGAAGTATGCCAGGTCTTCAAGTATCAATACGTCATACTTTGTTGCCAGTGCGCCGATGCCCTTCAGTTCTTCCTCTGTGAAACAAACCCACGACGGGTTGTTAGGATTGGAATAAACGATGGAGTTGATGTTGCCGGCGGCAAGCATCTCGTCGAGTTTTGCAATGAGAGCATCACCGCGATAGCCGTGGATGTCGAGACCAATGTGTTTCAGTCCTATAACGTCGCACTGGGTAGTCTGCACAGGGAATCCCGGCTGTATGAGTAGCACGGTATCTTTACCTGTGCCCTTCATGGCATGATGTATAGCCATGAAAGTGGCGAAGGTACCCTGCATGGAACCTGTGGTGGGTATGCAGCACAATGGGTCGATGTCAACACCGATGAAAGCCTTTACAAACTCAGATGCTGCCTTCTTGATGCGAGGTATGCCTCCGTTTGGCGGATACATCGTGGCGCAGCCGTTTGCCAATGCCTCCTGTTCTGCCTTCATGGCTATCTCGGAGGGCTGCAGTCCTGGCACGCCCATCTCAAGGTGAATCACCTGCTGGCCTGTCTTTTTCTCAAGAGTCTGTGACAGTTCCTGCAGGTCACGTATCGTTGCTTGTGAAAAGTCACCGAGTCCCATCTCGTTGATAGCCTCAGTGACGATATTGTAATCAAGTGGTGTGTTCATATTAGCTATTATAATGTCCGTTTTATTTTACTAAGGCACAAAGTTACACATTTTTTCTGAAAGTACAAAATAGTAAGTCCATATTTCTACTGAAAAAACATGTCAAACTGTGTCTATTTGATCTTCACCGTACTATATTTTACAATGTTGATCTTTTTGCCTCGCGTAATCTTTGGTTTCGGATATTCTCCATCTATGACATATATCTGTGTGGCTTTCCCAGAAGGGGCTGCGTCAACGGCATCTTGCAAAGTGAGATAGTTGCCCTTGCCCTTTGCCGATACGATAAAGTCATAATGACGAACGTATGGTTTTAGTTCCGGACACACTTCTGCCATAGCATCAACCAAACGTGAGGCAATCTCATGCGCACCATATACGGTGTAGTGGGTGTTGTCCTTGCCGTTTTCTACAGCACTGATCATGTGCAGTTTACGCGAACCTTCAACGCCAAGGCTGTTCTCGAAGTCTTTGGTGATTTTGTTGGCATCAACGTATGGCACACGCATCATCTTTGCTACATTACGCGGTGTTACGACATAGAGGCCGTGGGTGTCTATCAGTGTGTCGCTGTTGATTTGTTCCTTGTTATTGTCTTTTGCACCACGCAGAGACTCATCGTCAACGGTAAGATCAGGCTTGCGATAGAAATTGCGGCGCACAACGGCGTTCATAACTATAGGCGTGACACCTTTCTCCTGTGCTGCACGTATGAACATGCGGTAGTTGTCGTCGAAGGTTAGGCCTGGCTCGGTGTGACGCTTGTTGTTTTTCTCTATCCGTCCTTTCTCATCGTTGTGGCCAAACTGTATGACGAGATAATCGCCGGGTTTCATGGCATCATAGACTTTCTGCCAGTGGCCTTCGATGATGAAACTGCGTGAACTGCGACCGTTAAGTGCATGGTTGTCCACTATTACGTTTTCCGTAAAGAATCCCTGTAATGCCATGCCCCATCCGCGTTCCTGGCCTTTCTTTATGTCTTTGTTTGCCATGGTGGAGTCGCCAATCATATAGATGGTAAAGCGGCGATCGGCTGATGTCATGGTAAACAGCAGTATCATCATTGCTGCAACCACTGACAGTCGGGAGAATATTTTTTTCATGCTTGTTTATATGCTAAAATAATATCGAATAAAAAAAGTAATAACTGAAAAACTGTTGCTTTTCAATTATTACTTTTTTATAATCATAATATGTAATTAATTGTTTACAGAACCTCCAACGATGTCGAGCAATTCGCTGGTGATAGCTTGTTGACGAGACTTGTTGTACTGTAAGTTCAAGTCGCGCAACAATTCATCCGCATTGTCCGTAGCCGTCTGCATGGCTACCATGCGTGCAGCATGTTCAGAAGCATTGCTGTCAAGCAGAGCGGTGTAAAGCATCAGGTTTACATAACGCGGAACGAGCATTGACAAGACTGTCTGCATGTTCGGTTCAACGATGAAATTGTCATTCAAGGCTGTGCCTTTATCAATTTCATAGTCTTTGTCCTGACGGTTACGCTTTAGGTACTCTGATGCTTTCTCTGTTGCAATGGTACTCTTCAAGTCACGCTCATGATCATAGTCCATGGCGCTCTCAATGTCTATTGGCAACAGTGTTTTCTTTTGCAGTATCTGAGAACCGGCGCTTTTGAAATGATGGTAAATCATCTCTACCTTGTCGATGACACCGGAGTCGAAATCACTCTGCAACTGACGGCCAATCTCGGCACACTGTATGGAATTTGGTTTGTCTGCCAGCTGGTTGAAATTGCCTGCCGACTCCAGTCCCAACTTCTGCACTTTCTCAGCTACCTTGCGGCCTATAGGATAGATAATAACTTTCACATTCTTCTCCTTGTAGCCCTCTGTCACTTTGTTCATCAGTTTCAGTACGTTAGCATTGAAACCTCCACAAAGACTGGAGTTACTTGAGAAAACAAGCAAAGCAACCGTCTTTACCTCGCGAGCCTGAGTGATGCTTCCCTTTGCCTCAACATCGGAAACCAGAAATGATTTGAGAATTTGCTCCAACATACCCTCATAAGGGAGCATGTTTTCTATCATCTGCTGCGCATGATGCAGTTTGCTTGAGGCCACCATCTTCATTGCACTCGTAATCTTACGGGTGCTCTGAACGGACGTGATTCTGTTTTTTATTTCTTTTAATGATGGCATCTTCTTAATTGATAATTAAAGGATTGATAATTAACCTTTAAAGGCCGCTGCAACATCTGCCATTGTATCGGCTATGGTCTTGGTAGCATCATCATTGATATTACCAGAACCCAGCAAGTCGATGACATCTTGATGCTTCGCACGCATAGCATCAAGGAACTGATCCTGACACTCACGCACTTTTTCTACTGGAACAGATGCCATCAAGCCCTTGGTACCACAATACAGTATGGCGATTTGTTCACCTACCGGCATTGGGGAATACTGTGGCTGAATAAGTAGCTGGTTGTTCTTACGTCCGCGGTCAAGTGTCATCGCAGTAACGGCATCCATGTCTGATGAGAACTTAGAGAAACTTTCAAGTTCGCGATACTGAGCCTGATCAATCTTCAGAGTACCAGCAACTTTCTTCATGGACTTTATCTGAGCGGAACCGCCGACACGTGATACGGAAATACCAACATTGATGGCAGGACGGAAACCTTGGTTGAACAAGTCTGACTCAAGATATATCTGTCCGTCAGTGATGGATATCACGTTTGTTGGAATGTATGCGGAAACGTCGCCAGCCTGTGTTTCTATGATAGGCAATGCCGTGAGTGAACCACCACCTTTGACTTTGCCTTGCAGACATGCTGGTAGGTCATTCATCTTCTCTGCTACTTCCTGCTGCTCATTAATCTTAGCTGCACGCTCAAGCAGACGTGAGTGGAGATAGAATACATCACCTGGATATGCCTCACGACCAGAAGGACGACGAAGTATCAGGGATACCTCACGATAAGCTACCGCCTGTTTAGACAAATCATCATATACCACGAGGGCATGCATGCCACGGTCGCGGAAATACTCACCGATGGCGGCACCTGCGAATGGTGCGTAATACTGCATGGCTGCAGGGTCACTTGCCGTTGCCGCAACGATGATGGTATATGGCAGTGCACCGCGCTCTTTAAGGTTTGCCACCAAAGCAGCTACGGTTGAAGCCTTCTGACCTATTGCTACATATATGCAATATACTGGCTTGCCAGCCTCATAGAACGACCTCTGGTTTATAATGGTGTCGATGGCTATTGCTGTCTTACCGGTCTGGCGGTCGCCTATTATAAGCTCACGCTGTCCACGGCCGATAGGAATCATAGAGTCAACAGCCTTGATACCAGTCTGAAGAGGTTCCTTCACCGGCTGACGATATATAACGCCAGGAGCCTTGCGGTCAAGCGGCATCTCAAAAGCATCAGAAAGGTCTATGTCTCCTTGTCCGTCGATAGCCTGTCCAAGAGGATTGATGACACGACCAAGCATATTATCATTTACACGTATTGAAGCGATACGCTTGGTACGTTTAACCACTTGACCCTCTTTTATCCCACTGGTAGGACCGAGCAACACACAACCTACGTTGTCCTCCTCCAAGTTCATCACAATGGCCATAGTGCCATTCTCAAACTCAAGGAGTTCGTTGGCTTCCGCATTACGCAGACCATAGATACGTGCAACACCGTCACTGACAGTGAGCACTGTGCCGACCTCATCAAAGTTGGTAGAGGCAGAGATGCCTTTCAGTTGCTCCAATAAGACCTGTGAGACTTCGCTCGGTTTTATTTTGTCTGACATAATTATTAGTTTGCTAATTGTTTAAGAATGTTATTCAACTGTGACTTCACAGAAGTGTCCAGACGGTATGTGTCATATTCAAGTATGAAACCACCCATAATGTCGGGGTCAACCTCTGTCTTGAATTCTACAGTTCCATTAGTACGACTCTCCACCATTCTGCGCATCTTCTGCTCTGTGGCAGGTGTGACAGCGACAGCCGTAGTGAGTTTTCCACGGGTGATGTTTTTCTGTTGGCGGTAAAGAGTAATGTACGAATTGGCAATGAACTGCATCATGTTCTCACGTCCTTCCTTGAGTACCAGGTCAATAAGACGTTTCGTGATGTCGCTCACATCTTTTCCCACTGCAGACTGCAAGACAGACATTTTGTCGTCTCGCGCTACCATAGGATTCTCTATCGTACGGCGGAGCTCAGGCACGGCAATATAACTCTCTGCGAGAGTCTGCATTTCCTGATACACCTGGTCTTCCACCTTTGACTCTATGCTGCATTTCAGCAAAGCCCTGGCATATCTTACCGAAATCACTCCTATATCCATACCTTATACTTGAAATAATGAATTAGTGATGAATTACTTACCAACAGAAACATCATCCAACAGCTTGTCAATCAATTCCATCTGGGCATTGTCATTGCTCAGATTTTGGCGAACCACCTTTTCAGCAATCTGCACTGACAACTCTGCGACCTGAGAACGTATCTCCCTAATAGCTGATGCTTTTTCCGACTCTATCTGAGTCTTTGCCTCAGCAAGCAGTTTGTTTGCACGTTCACGGGCATCCGTTTCTGCCTTTGCCACAATGCTGTCGTGAGTAGCCTTCGCTTCTTTTAATATCTCAGCCTGCTTCTCACGTGCTTCCTGCAACAGTGCTTCACCCTCTTTTTGTATGTTGGCAAGTTTTTCTGTAGCCTCATGGGCTTTTTGTAGCGAACTGTCAATGTATTCCTTGCGCTCGTTAACCATCTTAACGATTACAGGGAACCCAAACTTCCATAGTATGCCGAGCACAACAAGGAAGACAACCGCCATCCAGAAGAACAGGCCAAAGTCGGGTGTGATTAATGACATAAGAACTGTTTAATGTTATTTTTGTTTATGATACTATACGAATATTGCAAGAAGTGACACTATCAAGCTGAAGAATGTGGCACCTTCCACAAGCGCTGCGGCAACAATCATTGATGACTGAAGCTTTGACTGCATCTCTGGCTGGCGAGCCATGGCATCCATAGCCTGACCACCGATCTTACCGATACCTATGCCTGCACCGATAACCGCAAGACCACCACCTACTGTTGCACCAAGCTTAGCCAGTGCATCTGCTGCTAAAATCATTGATAAACCAATCATAGTTGTAAAAATTTAAAGTTATTATTAATTTTCTTCTTTCTATTTGTTTGTTTCTTTTATTCTGCGTGTGAATGACTCATATTTATATATATGGCACTCAATAGTGTGAACACCATTGCCTGGATGTAGCAGACAAGCAACTCAAGGAACATCATGAATACACTCATGAGTACGCTCACCGGTGTTATGAAGCCGCCAAGAATCTTGCCCATCATTCCTCCGAGACCAAACATTATGAATATCATACATGAAAGAGATATTGCTATTGCATGACCGGCAAACATGTTGGCGAACAATCGAACCATAAGCACTATGGGTTTGATAAACACACCAAACAGCTCGATTACTGGCATCAACGGCACTGGACATTTGAGCCACATTGGAACCTCCGGCCAGAATATCTCACGCCAATAATGTCCGTTTCCTGTAATATTTGTTATAAGGAACGTGCACAGTGCAAGGAAACATGTCACGGCGATGTTACCCGTTAGGTTGCCGCCTCCAGGTGGGAACGGTACTACACCCATCAGGTTTGCAAAGAAGATAAAGAAGAAGCACGTAAGAAGATAGGGTGCATACTTCTCTGCCTTGTCACCGAGGGTTGACTTGATGAGGTCGTCATATACTGACATTATGAACATCTGCATTAACCCTACGAATCCACCCGGGGCAGGATCATCAACCTTGTGCTTCTTGCACCAGCGTGCCGGAATGAGGATGCACAACAGGAGAATTACTGCATCAATGAACAGGACACAAACCTGTTTTGTTATAGATATGTCGAAAGAAACCGGTTGCAATTCATTGCCAACCTTCTCAACAATCCTGCCTTTCTCATCCTCGGCTCCCTGTATATAGAAACCATCTGGGCCTTTGCGCAACAGTTGGGCATCCGGCTCATGTTCAAACTGTGAACTGCACATGAAATGAAATCCGGAATTGGAACTATAGAATATCATAGGCAGGTTGAGAATAACTGGTTTGCCACCGATATCCGTTATGTGCCACTGATATGAGTCCTGCACATGGCCAAACAATATCTCTTTCAGGCTCATGCCACCGCCTTTCTCTTCCCCTTCGTTTGCTGAAGCGGGAACAGTCAGCAGTGCCATTGCACACATAAGAAATATGTATCTGAGATATCTCATATTATTCGTTTCGTTTATTAATTTTCTGCGAAGAGCAGTAAAAGTACGCTGTATCAAAGATAAGCAGCAATATATACACCACTAGGAAAAACAATGTGAATATCTTCACCTGTCCCAAGTCCGAATGTATAAGCCATAGTGCCAGTGCAAAGAATGCGACCGAGAATACGAGCCTTACGGTTGTGATTGCGAAGAACACCTTCGGCAACTGTACCGGGTTATTCTTCATTGTCGCTTTCCATGTCGAAACGGCACCTATGGTGATGCCTGTTTGATACGCCGTTGTAAGTATTATAAGTATCAACAACATTGGTATTACTCACGCTCTACGCAGAGACTTACATTATTCTTTAACACCTCCACGAATCCACCTACTACGGCTATCTGTGTGCGGCCGTCCTTCGTCTCGTATTCCACAATGCCTTTCTGCAATGCAGATACGATGGGCGCATGGTTGTTGAGTATCTCAAACTCACCCAGCACGCCAGGAACTTTCACCATGTTCACTTCACCGTCGAACAGGATTTTTTCTGGTGATACTATCTTTAGTCTCAACATAAGCCTTCAACTTTAATTTAAGCTTGTGCCTGTGCAAGCAGTTTCTTACCCTTCTCTATGGCTTGTTCTATGGTTCCGACATTGAGGAATGCCTGCTCCGGCAAGTCATCCAATTCACCGTTGAGAATCATATTAAAGCCTTTGATGGTGTCTTCTATAGATACCATCTCACCCGGCACACCGGTAAACTGTTCTGCCACGGCAAAAGGCTGTGAGAGGAAGCGCTGTACGCGACGAGCACGGTTTACGGTCAGTTTGTCTTCGTCTGACAACTCATCCATACCGAGAATTGCAATGATGTCCTGCAACTCCTTGTATTTCTGAAGTATCTGTTTTACACGCTGTGCACACTCATAGTGTTCCTTTCCCACAACGAGAGGGTCAAGAATACGCGATGTACTGCCCAATGGATCTACGGCAGGATATATACCTAACTGAGCAATGCTACGCGAAAGCTCTGTTGTGGCATCAAGGTGCGTAAATGTTGTAGCTGGAGCCGGGTCAGTCAAGTCATCGGCAGGTACATACACAGCCTGTACAGATGTGATGGAACCTGTTTTCGTTGATGTGATACGCTCCTGCATCGTACCCATCTCACTGGCAAGTGTAGGTTGATAACCCACGGCTGATGGCATACGGCCGAGCAGCGCAGAAACCTCAGAACCAGCCTGAGTGAAACGGAAGATATTATCGATGAAGAACAGAATATCACCACCTTGGTCACGGAACTCCTCAGCCACGGTAAGACCTGACAGTGCAACGGATGCACGTGCACCTGGTGGCTCATTCATCTGACCATATACAAGTGTTGCCTGCGACTTCTTCAGCTCTTCTGGGTCAACGAGAGAGAGATCCCATTTGCCCTCTGCCATAGCTTCCTTGAACTTGTCTCCGTATTTGATAACGCCAGATTCAATCATCTCACGAATCAAGTCGTTACCCTCACGAGTACGCTCACCAACGCCTGCAAACACCGAGAATCCGTTGTTGCCACCCTTGGCAATGTTGTTGATAAGTTCCATGATAAGCACTGTCTTACCAACACCTGCACCACCGAACAATCCAATCTTACCGCCTTTCAGGTATGGCTCGAGCAAGTCAATGACCTTGATACCTGTGGCAAGCATTTCCTTCGACGTAGAAAGTTCCTCGTATTTTGGTGCCTCGCGGTGAATGGGATAAGGATTATCCTTAGCCAATGGTTTCATACCATCAATAGGCTCACCTATGACATTGAGCATACGGCCTTTCATCTGCTCTCCTGAAGGCATACTGATAGGTGCACCAGTAGGAACGACCTCAAGTCCGCGTTGCAAACCGTCTGTGTTGTCCATGGCCACCGTACGTACGGTATCCTCACCAATGTGCTGTTGTACTTCAATGACGAGGTCGCGACCGTCAGGACGCTTCACTGTAAGGGCATCATGAATTTTAGGCAACACTTTCTCCGCTTCCAGTCCTTTGGTGTCGAAATAAACATCAACTACAGGACCGATTATTTGGGATATGTGACCAGTAATCTGTGACATATAGTATTAAATTTAAATATTAGTTTTTTTTCAGAAAAAAGACTCTACCGTTTGGTCAGCTTTTGACCACAAAATTATATAAAACTTTTTATAATTGCAAATTTTTTATGCAAAAAAACTATTTTTTTGCTTTTTTTCTTGCAAATAAGAATTTTTATCACTAACTTTGCTCCCACTTATTAGATTTCGTTTCTTTTTTCTATACCTTACGAAATCGTCTACGAGGTTGGTGCGTCCTGCACCGACCTCTTTTGTTTATGGTGGGTTCTAATAACATAATAATGTTATATTTTTTTTACATAAAATTTTGAGAAATAAAATTTTGTTTGTAATTTTGTAACCGATTTATGACAATACTTATCACCTCCATATTAATAATCAGTTTGTTGTTCATTGCCACAGAGCGTCAAACGAACATCAACAAGGCTGCTGTGGCCGTTTTTGCCTGCACTCTTGGATGGGTGCTCTATATTAGCTTTGGAGCAGATTTTGTGGAAAGCAGGCACCAATACGACTATACTGCTTTCTTGAATGGTATAAAGCCAAACTCAGAGGCGGTGAAGATGTACATTGCAAAGGACATATTCCTGCCATACATTGGCCGTGCAGCGGAGATAGTATTGTTTCTGCTTGCAACAATGAGCATAGTGGAGATACTTAACAGCAATGGGTGTTTTGATTTCCTTACTTTGTGGATTCGTACACGCAACAGTAAATTGTTGATGTGGAAACTGACGGCATTTGCATTTTTCATGTCCGCCAACCTTGACAACATCTCTACGATTGTCCTGATGCTTACGGTCACAAATTCCATATTGCCTCGCACCAAAGACCGTATGATATATGGCTCTATGGTGTTGGTTGCAGTCATATTTGGTGGAACCTTGACTGTAATCGGTGACCCTACGGGATTGGCTCTGTGGAACAAAGGAGTCATCACAGCTTCCAATTATTCTCTGTCAATGTTGCTGCCATGTCTGTTGGCTTGGTCTATTCCGACACTGATTGTCACCTACAAACTGAACAATACTGTTGACATAGAACGTCCGTCACTTCCTTATCGTGGTGACGATACCAATCTTAATGTATGGCAGCGTCTTGTCCTTTTCCTTGTGGGCATCGGTGGCTTGTGGTTCATACCAACATTTCACGACATAACGAAACTTCCTCCTTTTCTTGGAGCTCTGTGCGTATTGAGTCTGTTGTGGATTGTCAATGAGGTGATAAATCATAGTTTGTTGATTGGTAACCGCAGGCTTAGGAGCAGGTCTCCACAGCGTATGCAATACAATACCACACAACAGATATTATATATATTAGGTGTGATACTCGCCCTTGGTGTGGTAACGGAAACAGGTTCAATAGCATGGTTTTCTCAGCAGATTGACCAACTGATTGGCAATGTATGGGTGATAGGTGTCATAACAGCTGTTATAAGTACAGTGCTCGACAGTTTTGCATCATGCATGACAATGATAAGTTTGCACGACATTTCTTTGAACGACCCGTACTATGCCATGAATGGTGCATATTGGAAAGTCCTGTCCTTCGGCACCGCTGTAGGCGGCAGCATCTTGGGCATAGGTTCTATAAGTGGTATTGTGATGATGCAAATGCAGGGTGTGACGTTAAAGTGGTATTTCAAGCATGTCACGCCTTTGACATTGTTCGCTGGCATCATTGCTTTCTCTCTGCTATGCTTGCAACTTACATTATTATAATAAGTAACTAATAAAAAGATTATATTCAAATAACAAAAACACACAAGACAAATGGGAAAAATTAAAACCATTGGCATCTTGACCTCTGGTGGAGATGCTCCAGGAATGAATGCAGCAATACGCGCTGTGACACGTGCAGGAATCTGCAACGGTTTCAAAGTTGTGGCCATATATCGTGGTTGGGAGGGATTGATCAACGATGATATGCAGGAATTTACAACTGAGAATGTCAGTGGAATAATCACTATGGGCGGTACCATTCTGAAGACTGCCCGCTCTAAGGATTTCATGACCGAGGAAGGGCGCCAGAAGGCATACGACAATATGGTTGCCCGCGGTATTGACGCTCTTGTCGTAATCGGTGGCAACGGCTCACTTACCGGTGCAAAGATTTTTGCACAGGAACATGATGTATGCTGTATAGGTTTGCCGGGTACAATCGACAACGATCTCTATGGTACTGATGCTACTATAGGATATGACACGACGATGAACACCATCATGGAGTGTGTGGACCGCATACGCGACACTGCACAAAGCCATGAGCGCATCTTCTTCATTGAGGTGATGGGACGTGATGCTGGCTTCCTTGCACAAAACTCTGCCATCGCTTGTGGTGCAGAGGCTGCCATCATTCCTGAAAATGAGACTGATGCTGACCAGTTGGCTGAATTCATGAAGCGTGGCATACGTAAGTCAAAGAAATCATGCATCGTTATAGTGTCAGAATCTCCAAAGTGCGGTGCTATGTATTATGCAGACCGTGTTAAGAAGGAGTTCCCAGGATATGACGTGCGTGTCTCCATCCTCGGCCATCTGCAGCGCGGAGGCAGTCCAACGGCGCGTGACCGTATTCTTGCCAGCCGAACAGGTGTAGGTGCCATTGAGGCTATCATGCAGGGACAGCGCAACGTGATGATTGGCATACGCAACAACGAAGTGGTGTACGTTCCTTTCTCTGAGGCTATACGTTCAGACAAACCAATGGATAAGAAACTGTTCACAGTGCTCAATGAACTGTCCATATAATGGATGGAACAGAATAAAAACAATAAAGAGAATTATGATTATGTTTTGCCGTGAGGTAATCCATGCGTAATCATAATTCTCTTTTTTTATTGTCCTGGCAATGCCTTTAAGTTGTTAATCAGTGGAACTTAATCATTTCATCCAAACTTTCCCATCTTTTATATACACTCCATGCTTCGGCACGGTTGTCAAGCGGCGGCCCTGCATGTCATATAAAAATGATGTGGGTTGAGTATATGATTTAACGTTGCTAATACCTGTGGTATACTCGTTATCTTTGACATAAATAGTGTAATTGCCATTTACCGGGGTTGGCAGTCCTTCGAAAGTGATAACATCCTTCATAAGTGTCAAGGCTCCGCCGTCTATATGTGGTTCAAGCTCCCAGTTGTAAATATTATATATGCAATCTCCATCTTGATACAGACATGAGTATTCGCGATGCTCATACCACCACTGTGCGTTTTCAAATATCAACAGTCCATTTTCAAAATAGAAATTAGCGTAATTATTGGTAAAAGGCTCATCACTATATGTACCGTCCAACCATCCAGAATCGTGGCCAAAGATAGGTCCGATGCTAATATTACGTGCAAGATATTCTCCCATGCCATATTCCATCCATAATGTTTGGGAGTTTTTTACATTCTCCAAACTGTTAATCATGAAATGATAGGCAAAAGAGCCGAAGCCTTCCAACCACTGGTCTGACAGATTGTCGTCCAGAGTACTTACGGTTAACAGTCTCTTGGACACACACACACCTTGCCCGCAGAACGATATATTCACAAGAGTGTCCTTGACTGCTTCAATCTTCCATTCCATACCATTGAATGTCGTAAAATGGTCTCCTTTGGAAAGACTGAAGTCAAAAGCGAGAGTCTCATGTTGAGACTCAAAGTCATAGATGAACATCTTCTTTCCTGTCCATCTGTAACCATATTGTAGTCTTACGGGGCTGTATGCCTCTTTGCGGCCCTTGTAGCTATCATCATAGATGCGGTAATAATCTATCCCGTTTCCTGCGGTTTCCACAACACTATGATACTCCATAATATCAGGCTTTGTCTTTCCGTTTTCTATAACCGCTATGGCCCAATACTGTTGGGCGCACAATGTCAATGAATTGCTGAATAGCAATATAACAATGACAATATTTACTGCAAAACGTTGTTTCATAGTGAATTAATTTTTAAGGATTAATGTTCAAAGTACTTCCTGCAGAGATATGCGTTCCACTATCTAGTAAGACCTCTCTCGCTCTCAATGTTATATTCGCACCAGATGTGGTAACGTCACCAGAATCCATGGTTTCTGTGACATGGTTTCCAACTTTTATCACATCATGTGTTTCGCTAAGAGTTCCTGTAATGTTAGTATTCTGTATATACATAACGTCGGGATGCTGGATGAATGGTATGCGATTATGACCAGATACGCAAATGATAGTTTCATAAGGATTAGAAATCGTTATAGTAGCAGAATTCCCCAAAAAACTCTTCACTTCACATGATATGGGATTATACGCTGTTATTCTTGCAGTATCATTTACTCCAAGGTTTACGGAAATCGAGTTGGAATTTCGCACAACGGACACACCCGTAAACGCTGTTGGCTTTTGGGTATATATTTTCATACTTGGATCACCAAAGCAATGAAACAGTTCTTTTGTGTATTTCGTATAACTGTCATTCGGACCATACGTTTCTGCTAAACGAACCATTCCTTGTCCTAATATCTGTCCCAATGTGTATGTAGGTGACGGCGTAGTAGAAAATGTATTATTATGATTTGGCAGGTTAATGCATAATCCTGGATCTGGCCAGATAGCATCAAACATACCAGTAGTAAGTGCTTCATTATATCCGGAATAACTTATTTGAGTAGCCCCGTATATACCCACACATCCGCCATTAGTTTTACGAAGGAACGTTTCTGCGAAACAATTCTCATCAAACTTTCCTGTAAGACAGTTCATACTAAACACAACGGGTAAAAGACTCCCATTTGAGAGACTGTCTATGTTTTGTTGGGTATAACGAGGGTTTCCCCACCCCCATACAGTACCATGGTCTCTGTGAAGAACATAAAAAACTCCGCAATTAATCGCACTACTTATACTATCAGAGTCACCATCCCATGCAAATGCAGGTTTTTTAAGTTCATTTGGAATAGACTCCCCATTAGAGTATATTGTCTTATTCCAATATAGCGGTGTTACACTTAAAGGTGTTTTGTAAACACGCTGCAAAGATTTGTTTTGAGACATAACATAAGTGCGTACATCCTCTGATGTTTGTGCGAATCTTCTATCAGCATAATTGTCATTATCGTCATCTTGAAAGTAAGCACAGTGAAGCCCTTTATTATAAAAGGCTGAACTTGTAGGCGGTGTCTGCTCGTAGTTTATAATTTTTTCGACTACATTGATTGCTTCATTTGAATTAGAAACCGACAGTCTGCCACAATATATTTCTGGAACATAATCATTGTCGATGCACCCATAATGAAAATCTGTTATATGAGTTCTGATTAATGATGCCTGCTCAGCTGGTACATCACTGTGGTCACCTATAATAAGTAAATAGTATAGGGCTTCCATGTTTGTGTAAGCATTAGTGACAGTACTCTTTACTGAAGAACTTGTCCAATCATCTCGGAGAACCACATGAACATTAAATCCAAGCAAACGTTTCCATTCAGCAAAGCGGTTTGCGGCCGTGGAATATGTGCTGGTGGACAATATCAGATAGTCTCGAACATCAGATTGTACTGTACTTGTCGTTTTGTTATTTAATAATTCACTCAATTCAAAACCAATTACATTATTAGAAAGGAAATGGTCTTCATAACTTAATTGCATTGGTTTTGTCTTTCTCGGCATCTCATCGGTAGTGTTTGGGGTAAAAGTCACTTTGTACTTTATTGTGGTGTATGCCCGGATTGTCTTTGTACCATAATTATATTGAATGGGACACACCGTCGTCTGACATATACCATATCCACGATAATGTTGGATTTCAGATATTTCAGCTACACTTGTGGGCTTAAAACCTTCGTATGGTTTAATTGCAGTGACATTCTTTTTTGTATATATTTCATTGTTGCTGTTCAATAAAGGTTGACGTGCAGGTGTTAGTTCATATTTATAATCGTTGAAAACGCTGTCTATCACCTCTACTTTTGCACTATACCCAAAAGGAATAGCAATTAGGTCATTGCGAGCCAAAGTACAGGGGACACCTGATGTTTTGCTCATACCAAAACCATCTATTTTCCAAAACACAGTACCTGAAAATACATCGTCAGGCAATATCATTGCCTTATCAAAGGTATAGGTAATGATATAGCCATTGCTTATTTTTTCAACATCTCTTATAGGAACTGTTGATTCTATTTTATTGTCCACTCTGCCTAAGCCCAGATCAATAATATGTTGAGCATGGGAGAACATATTGTTTACAACACAAAGTAGTACCAAAATTTTTTTTTTCATAATACTTTTCTATAATTAAATAATGTGCCATATCTGACTGTTTAATAAATTTTCAGTACTTCTACTTTGGAGTTGTCTATTTAGACATTATCATTCTTTTCATATCAATTTCCTTTCCTCCAACTACAAGCGAATAGATGTACATGCCGGGTAGCAGTTCATAGCCATTGATGGTGACGCTGTTCATAGAGGCATCCACGGGCATTTGCTTCTGTAGCTTACCTTGCATGTCGAAGACATAGATATAGGCATCCTGTGTATCATCGGGCAGGGTGAAACGGATGGTGGTGCGCTCCGTGAAAGGATTGGGAGCGTTCTGATACAAAGCAAAAGTAGGTGCTGATATATTGTCAATACTTGTGGTGACATTAACTTTGGGTGCAAGTCCCACGGAAACTGTCGTTGGTGACGATCTGTCACTCTTCAGCTCGTCAATCTCCTGCTTCAGTTCCTGTATGCAATGTAGGAGAAGGGGCACCATTCCTGTATAGTTCACTGTAAGGTATCCGTCCTGCCCTTCGCGTACAAGGTCTGGGAAAAGTTTCTGAAGTTCTTGGGCAGAGATACCGTAGCTGATACGTTTCGTCTCTTCTTTAATGCGGTCGGAAAGTTCTTCTCCTGCCTCAAGTTTCCGTAGTGTTGAGGGGGCATATAGATTATAACTAAGCACCTCCAGTTGGAGAAGTCTGTCAATGACGCTCCCTTGCTCCAGTGTTAACTGGCTAAGTGGTACGACATTCTTTTTTAGTCGCATGTCTGAAGGATTGTATAATGGATAGTCTGCCGTTAGAACACCGTCCACGTAAGTGTCACCATAGAAATATCCTGCATAACCTGCTGACAAGTCAATGTACGGAGAGATTCCCCCTTCTGAAGATCCGAATATTCCTGCACCACCTCCAATAGGTGGGATATTGCCTCCGACCCCGATACTGAAACCTCCTTCTGCATAGCTCCAGATACCTGTAGCGTCCCCAGAATGATTAGGCTTAATAGCCGTACAATGAATGCCCACACATCCAGTAGATGCTTGTTGGCTCTCAACGAACGTGGTAATTCCCACCTTATCAGAAGCAGTAGGATACGAAATAAAGTTGTTTGTTAATGTTCCGACGTTCAGCATTGCATTACATGCTTGCAAGGAATCCTGTATATACACTTTGCCATTGGAATTGACTTTCAATTGTGCATGGGCTGCAAAGACTACATTGCATACTGACAAAAGAAGAACTCTCTTGATGTTTATGTATTTCATATTCATATTGGATTAGTTTTTATGATTTCACTTTTTTATATTATTTACACTTTTCAAGGATGCTTCATTATCATCTTTGGTTCTTTGAAAATTGTCGTTTGCGATTTTATTTTTTTTGCGTTTTTAGGTTATAAATATAAGAATAAGTATACAGCTTTTGTAGTTTTTGTATGTTTATTATATCACGCATTCTAATCCTTCGGGTTATTGAATCAGATACAAAATTAAAAAATAATAAGTAAAAACAAAGTAAATTCTTCTTTTTTTAATATTTTTTAACCCTCACACCGCTGTTTGACTACATTTTGTAAATTATTTACTTGTCAAGTAGATTTAACAGCTGAGGCTGCCTAGAAAAAAGTAGTTTATGCCTTAAGACCAAAACAAAGTCTTATCAGTCTGACAAGTGTTTTCTCTACAATCTTGCTTATGATTACCGGAATGTATATGCCAGCTAAGACATTTAGGGCATAAAACGCATATACCCACTTGTCTGGACATCCAAGTCCGCGCCCATACTATCAGTTCAACGAAAGCCTGAAATGCAATGCCGAATAGATATATCTGGAAGATATAATTGCGAAATGAGGAGAACAAACGCGGAACATAATGCGAGACAAGCAAGCAGGTGCTTGACATTGCTGCTATTCCTGCAACTCCCATAATAAGGCAGGAAACATCATTGTGTTCTGTAAAGCAGAATGACAACCAATATACTGCCCAGCTTATTATCATGGCAGCGACGTTGCCAAGATGTTTCCATATCTCATATCTGAACACTATTTACTTTTTTTCTGTCTCATTCGAGAAATCTTCGACAAAATTACAAAAATAATGCAGTTTAACCAAATAATAGTAAAAAAAAACGCAGAAATCACGATGTTTTAAACTGATAACGTAGAATCTCTTGTTGTCGAACTTCTTGACAAAATTATTAATGACTCGTCGGCTGCCTTCTATCAAGTAATGGAACAGTATCAACCTGATGTGCTTATAGTATGGGGCAAGCGTCTGTGGCAGAAACTGCCTTATGACAACTGGCACGAGGATGATGCTGTCAGCATTGACGGCTACGACATAGACAACGGTCGGTATATTCTGAGCAACGGTCACTCAGTAAAGGCTCTCAGCGTATATCATCCTTCCGTCGGGTATTCATGGGACTACTGGCACGAGGTGTTCAAGAAGGCTCAATGTGATATAAGAATTATCCCAAATCAGTCTAATGACCGATTTGGGATATTTTTTTTAGTCTCTGAAATTACGCTTGTCGTTCACGTGCTTTTGCTTGCCGATTGAACGCTGTATAGAGCCTGGATCCTTGATGTGGATGTTTGGCTTGATGCCTACCATGGAAACGATGCGGTCGTAGAGTGGTTTGATGAACGGCATCTGCTTCGCTGGGTTTGGCGAGAAGTACTCTGTATTCAACTCTACGTCGAGGTCGAAGGTGTCCTCGTTGTTCTTGCGGTCCACAGTGATGAAGTAGTGTGGGCTGAATGCAGGGAACTCGGTAAGACATGCCTCTATCTGAGTTGGGAACACGTTTACGCCGCGGATAATCATCATGTCGTCTGAACGACCGAGTATCCTGTCCATACGCACTGCTGTACGTCCGCAACGGCATGGCTCGTAGATAAGACGGGTAAGGTCGCGAGTGCGGTAGCGCAGTATTGGCATGCCCTCCTTGCAGAGAGATGTGAAGACGAGCTCGCCGAACTCGCCCGGTGCGCATGGCTCCAGTGTGTCAGGATTGATAATCTCTGGGAAATACATATCTTCCCACAGGTGTGTGCCGTCCTGATACTCACACTCACCACCGACGCCAGGACCAGACATCTCTGTCAGTCCGTAGATATCGATAGCCTTGATATGCAGTTTCTGCTCCAATTCCTTACGCATGCCTTCTGTCCAAGGCTCTGCGCCGAAGAAACCTACACGCAGTTTCAGGTCCTCAAGTTTCACTTCGTCGGAGTGCTCCAGCACCTCTGCAAGGTGCAGGGCATATGATGGTGTGCAGCACAGGGCTGACGTACCAAAGTCTTTCATCAGCATTATCTGCTTGGTAGAGTTGCCGGCAGATGTAGGCAACTGCACTGCTCCGAGATAGCCTGCGGCATCATGTGCGCCCAGACCACCGGTGAAGAGTCCGTAGCCATAGCTTACCTGAACGACGTCGCCTTTGGTCACGCCGCCAGCGGCAAGCACACGTGCTGCACCCTCAGCCCAACGCTCAAGGTCGCCCTTGGTATATGTGCCTACTACAGGCTTACCTGTAGTGCCTGATGATGCGTGAATACGCGTAATCTGGTCCATCGGTACGGCGTTAAGTCCGAAGGGGTACTCATCGCGCAGGTCGTGCTTTGTGGTAAAAGGTAGTTTGTTGATGTCCTCTATTCCACGGATATCCTCAGGCTTTACGCCTTTCTTATCCATCTTGTTGCGATAGAAAGGTACGTTCTCATAGCAACGCTTTACCGTAGCAATCAGTCGCTCAGACTGCAATTTGGTCATGGACTCGCGGTCCATGCACTCCATTTCTCTGTTTAATATCATTTTGTTAAGTGTTTGTTTTCTGACATTAAGTTGCAAAGGTACAAACTTTTCCTGAAACTACAAAATTTTTAATATGTAAAATGTGAAATGTCTGAAATTCTTGCTGATGCAAGGATTTCAGACATTTTTTATATTATGGGTTTGACAATGGTTACCTGCTTAACAGGTTTTATGGGCATACTGGGCTTTATGGGAACCATAACCCTGTCAAACCGTCCATGGTATTCTGCACTTTCCACTTTCCACTCTTCACTCTTCACTTTTCACTCAAAGCGAAGCGAAGCAGACCTTACGGTAGTACTGGGCGAACCGAAAGTCCATAGTAACGGCTTTCGTATGCGT
>JAEEHW010000109.1 GCA_016281055.1 Prevotella sp. | reverse complement strand
CAGTATTCCATCCAGTTATCTATTACTATTTTTTCTTCTTTGTCCATTTTTCTAATTTGTTTACAATATACCACTCTTTTGTACTCAGTTTAAGATAGTTTTCTTTACTATGAGTTTTTCTGCCTATCTCACCAGTTTTTGCATTCACATAAACATTGTGAGCATGAGAGTTCTTTCCTTCCATGTCTATTGCGTAATACAACACATGATTCTTGTAATAGAATATATGCTTTATTCGCCCGGCAGACTGACTCCAAATAGCATAAACCGTGTCTGCAGTGTCAGACATAACTGGTGTCTTGCCATTCTTAGTCTCAAAATCTTCAATAATTTTGATACCATCCACCACGTCGAGTGTTTTGTATTTCCTGTTCTCTACGGGAATAGACATGGTGGTTTTGTCAAAACTGCCTCTACCTCCCATAATCCAGTCCTCCGTAATTATGTTGTCCCAGCACTGGTCGTTCTATCTTGCCCGCTGTAAGCAAGTGACCATATTTTATTATGTGTAATATTCTTTTTTTAGGTGTCATAACAGCTCTTGTTATGAGCCCCATTGATGAAATGCTTTATTATGCAGCCATCACAAGGGCTCGATTAATAATAATTTTATTAATCGCGTCTTGCTGATGGTTTTCATCTTCCGATGTAAATATGTGGTATCTCGCTGACAAGGTAACCCGCCTAACAACAGATCTAATATCTATACAGATATTATGACTCTTAGCTGGTCTCTCATAGAACAAATGGCTGTTGAGTATCCTTTCAATTACATCACTGCGATGTAGATATTCGCCAAAGTCGAGATTACCATTATGATTAAAACTTAAAAAAGAATTTATGCCCTCTCTAAGGCCTCCACATCCAGCAAACAAGTCAAGAATGTTGGACGAAGGTGTCAGTTGATGAACTCTCTCTATGAACTGCTCACGTATAGCATCCGCATCAATGTCTTTCCATGACAGAACAGTTATATCTGAAGAATGGCGTTTGTTAAAGGTATTACAAAAATCAATAAACGTTGTCAACTCGTCGCCAGCGAGGTCGGAAATGTGTCTGCGGGCATTGTTGAAGTACGCCCTTATCTTTCGGATGTGAGCATCCGCAAAAGCAGCAAGCAGGCTTTCATCTATACATCTGCATGCCGTGTCCTCAATCTCTACACCTTGCTCTTGGGCTATCACGCGAATAGCTTCAAGGCGCAGGCCACTAGCTTTCATCACCACATCTGCAGAAGTGGTGAATCTCATCTTGAAAACATCATCTTTTATTTCAACGTTGCCCAAGACTTTTTCCAGTATGTCGAGGTACTGTTTCATCCTATATCAATTCGGTACAAAGGTACAATTATTTTTTGAAAAACCTTCAAAAAACGCCTGAAAAATAATTTTATTGGTTCTATCTGTTTCCTTTTGCCCTGTTATGCGTTTTGCAAAGCATCTGACAATTACTGATGTCCGTTGCACCGCCTTTGCTCCACGCCGTTACATGGTCGGCATCCATTTCTTTGAACTTATATATCTTGGTTCGCACGTTCTCATGACCTTTGGCACATTCGGGGCAGTTGCTGATGCCTTGCTCCTGTGCTTCTTCGGTCTGGCGTGCATAGACGGTTTTCTTCACATTATCCTCAAATATTCGGATATTGAGGAGCCTTGCATCTAATTCTCCCCCAAGAACAAACTCAAAGATTCCTTTCTTGTTTGTCACGGCCTCATCAGCATATAGTTCGTTAACCCTCTGCCGCAACTTTATAGGATTGTAGGAATTGGAGTGGTATTGCTCATAAAACGCGCCCCATTCAAGTCCCCTCATTTCATCCTTCGGTTCACCAAACAATGTCTTTGCCCATTCTATTACGGTGTCAAAATAAGTCTTTAGTTCCTCTATGCTGTCTTCATTACGATGCTGACTCATATATCCACCAATGTTTTCCTCACCTTTTGCAACCCATCCAAGGGCAGCATGCAGAATATCCTGACGGTTTACATTTCCCGTAATATAGCTACACCATTTCTGCAGTTGTGGATTGCGTGAATTGCTAAATGTGGCTTTTGCCAATGTTACAAACGGACCACTGTATGTAGCGTTGAGAAGTTCTTGCTTGTTCAGTGGTACGCCAGCAATGTTGATTGTTTCAAACCACTCTTTTATTTCCTTTTCCGTTCCGTTACAGATATACACAAGCAATTTGTAGTTGAGAATCTTTTCTTGTTCCTCACGTGCCAACCCGGTGAAATATTGTTCCATGCCAAACTTGTCCTTGATGGCGAACTTACCCGTAACAAAGCGTCCGATGCTTGTTATGCGCTGTTGTCCGTCAAGTATTTCATATCTGCCCTCTTCCGGTTTGTTGAAATAAATAAGTCCGATGGGGTAATCCTTTAATATGCTATCAATGACAGCTATTTCTTTCTTGCCTTCGTTTTCTGCATAGAGGTAATTACGCTGATACTCTGGCTGGATAGTCAGTTTGCCCGACCATCCAAACAGGCCTTTGCCTTCCAACTGGTTATATACAAAGCCTTCACATATCTCTTTGGCCGTCAGGTCTGTCATCAATGTCGTTTGCATAGTTCTATTGCTTTTTGCGGATTAGTATTCTTGCGTATGGTTTTTGAGGTATGCCATTTTCATCAATGTAATAAAGTTGTCCGTCACGCAGACTTGGGTTGAGCTTTTTCAGTTCACGCGGATAGGGCTTCAAGCCAAGTTCTTTGCCTGAATCCCCTTCCGCACAGCCAACTATTTCAAATTGTTCAGGACAATATTTGTCAAGAAAAGAACGAGGAACACCCATCAGCCCCTCATAATCAATCGGAATAGCATCATAGAACGGGACTTCTATTGCATCGAAGTTTTCATAGTGTTTATATTGCTTCCCTTTTACTTCTTTGTGCTTAGAATAAATAATGTTATCTTCCATGGTCATTAATGGAAGGGATTCATGACGGCGACCATGGTCTATATTTGTGTACCATCTTACTCCATTGACTCTCCAAAGAAACTGACCATCCTGAAAGTAGGCGTTTTTCTGATTTGACATCTTATTTGGGTCATACTGAGTTGCATCTGCTATAAAGAATGCGGCCCCACCATTGAAGTATGAACTGCCTAACCAAACCTTACCTTCTTTTATGTAAGGGAATACTTCTTTGTATGACACAGCATTAATGTTGCCAATGATGACAAATTGTTTCCCTGCTTCCATTATCCATGTGAAAAAATCACGGAATAGTGAGAAAGGCGGATTTGTAATTATGATGTCGGCTTCGTCGCGTAGCGTTTTAACTTCATCACTGCGGAAATCACCATCGCCATTAAGGTAAGACCATTGCAAATCGTTGATATTAAAACGTCCGTCACCATTGATGTCCTCATCCAATATGAATATCTTTCCGTTGGTTCGGCTCTTGTCTGCATCGTAATATGGACTTTCTGTCTCGAAGAGTGTGGGCTGCCAATCTTTTATTCGCTTTGATTCTACAGCATAACTTGTGCTGATAAGTTTTTTCAAACCATAAGCCTCAAAATTCTGCGCAAAGAATTTAGTGAAGTTGCTCCATTCTGGATCGTCACATGGCAGGAGAACAGTCTTGCCACGGAATACATCAGGGTTATACTCCAAATATGCGTTTATTTCCTTTTGGATGTCCGCATACTGAGTATAAAACTCATCATTCTTTGCAGCCTTAGCCGCACCTAAATTACTATTGTTTGCCATTGTTTAGCGATTGATAGTTAAAAGTAGCGCATCTGACTATCAATCGCCAACGCACAAAAAGAGCGTGATGCTCCTTATGCGTTAAGCTGGGGTATGCCTAGGAAATTGGGCCCCAT
The DNA here is from genome assembly GCA_016281055.1 of Prevotella sp. GTDB lineage: Bacteria > Bacteroidota > Bacteroidia > Bacteroidales > Bacteroidaceae > Prevotella. The sequence continues at coordinate 52 of JAEEHW010000109.1, read as the reverse complement.
CCCACCAATAAGAATGCATCACGCCTATGGCGCAGATGCATTGCTATAATTG
>JAEEHW010000108.1 GCA_016281055.1 Prevotella sp. | reverse complement strand
TGCTTCTGGAAACTACCAGTTTACGACCAAAGAGGTTGAGTTCTCTAATAAGACTTATAAGGGTTCTGCATTTCCAGTTGAAGGAAAATTTGCAATTGCAGATGAGTTCGTAGTTAATATTAATGTGACTGGTGCAGATGCAATCGCCAATGTAGCTGCTGACGGTACTGAGGCTGCTGCTGTAGCAAAGAAGGTTGTTGACGGTCAGCTCGTAATCGAGACCGCTAACGGCACATTCAACGCTGCTGGCGCACAGGTTAAGTAATATATTACTTTAGAAGTAAATAATTTACAAATAAGTCCTTGTTCGAGAAAATCGAGCAAGGACTTTTCTTTTTTTATCTTATGCTTTTTTTTTCCTTTTTTGTCTTTTTTCAAAGATTTTGTGTTAAAAAATTGCATATTTCAAAAATTTTTATTTATTTTGCATAGTCAAAACTCTCTCTACATGTAAATATACACGTGGATGAGAGGTTTTGTAGCTTGCTAACAGGTTGATAATAATAAAAATAAATAAAACTAACTACTTCAGTCTTTTATGAAAAAACTCATTTTGTATGCATCTCTCATTTGCATCGGAATGGCATCTTGTTCAAAAGATTTTCTTGTGGATGAGGAGAATATGCCAGAATGGCTTGGTGAGAGTATTTATGAGGAATTGAAAAATCCAAAGAAACTTACAGGTTCGTTTAGTACTTATCTCAGGTTAATTGATGATTTGGGCTATGATGAGGTGCTGAGTAAAACAGGAAGTAAGACAATCTTCCCTGCTAATGATGATGCTTTTGCCGCTTTTTTTGAGGGTGGTAATAATAAATATGGTGTATCATCATATGAGGAATTGTCGACTGCTATGAAAAAGCAGTTACTATATTCTTCTATGTTGGATAATGCTTTGCTTGTAGAAATGTTGTCGAATGTTTCTGCAGGTTCTAATGGTGTTGTAAAAGGAATGGCCATTAAGCATAACTCAAATGTGAGTCTCCTTGATACGATTACCTCGTTGTATTCGCCTACAATGCCTGCAAATAATAAGTATTTTGACAATTATCGTGTGAAAGGAAGCATGAATGTGTTGTTTGATAACACAACACCCGGCATGATACATTTTACACGTGAGTATATGTTAGGAAACGGGATGTCTACAGCTGGGGCTGGATCAGACTTCGAGATTATAACGGGAACTCCGTATGAAGAGGGTGCCGCTTATGTTTTTGATAAGAAAATTATAAACTCAAATATTACTTGTCAGAATGGTTATATACATCAGTTAGATGGTGTGCTTGTACCGCCAGGTAATATGGCTGAGGTTTTAAGGAATACAAGTGATACTAAAGTTTTTTCACGTGTGTTGGATTATCTCAGTGCACCATTCTATGATGCTGCTGTTACTAACGACTATAATAGTTGGGCCCGTGCAAATAATGTGGATCTGATTGACTCTGTATTTGCTGTACGTTATTTTAGTCAGTATTCTCAAGGAAGTACATTGTTGAAGCATACTACTGATGCAAATGTCCATGCCGCAGATACGTATCTTGAATATGATCCAGGATGGAATGAATATTATCCAAAGGTGTCTTCTTCTTCTCTTGATGCATCAATTACAGATATCGCATGTATGTTTGTACCGACAGATGATGCTATGTGGAATTATTTCGGAGAAGGTGGTAGTGGTGCCTATATCATAGACAATTATGGTAGTAAACGAGGGGGAACAAACACCATTCCTAATACGAAAGAGAATTTCTATGAGAATCTAGATTCTGTTTTCAATAAAGAACCTACAATTCTGGTATCATATTTAAAGAATATGATGAAGGCAAGTTTTGCCAGCAATGTTCCAAGTAAATTTATGATGGTGACGGATGATGCTGGTGACTTTATGGGATTGACCACTGCCGATCTGCAGACAAAAGCAGACGGAAAATATGATGTCATGATTGCAAATAATGGCGTTATATATAAGTTGAATCATGTGATAGCACCTGCAAGATTCCAGTCAGTGATGGGTCCTGCATATATATATGACGATTTACATATCATGCGTGAGATGCTCAATGACCATACTACAGGTGGTGGTACGTCATCAACGCTTGGTGCAGATATGTATTTCTATCTTATGGCTATGAATTCAAATTATGCACAGCTTCTGCCGCAGGATTCGCAGTATGGCTTTATGTATCTCGATCCAACGACAATCTGTCATAGTGACTGCTTAAATAATAATAGAATTCATGCTCTGCATTTCTACTATGACCCAGAACAGTCAAAAGGTGGTTTCCATATATGGGTTGACAGGTATTATTATGATTTCGTTACTGGTGAATATACTCGCGATGAATCATCTGTACCTGCAAGTATAAGTACCGGAACTTTCAATACGCAAATACAGGATATGCTTAATCATCACACCATCGTTTTGGAGGAAGGTGAGAAATTTGGTGAGAATCATTACTACAAAACTAAGCAAGGAGCTGCTATATTTGTCGATAAGGCAGAAGTTGGTGGTAAGGTGTATGGAGGAATGCAGATACAGAATGGAGTTAAGCCTGCAGTGATTAAGGGTATTTATAATGATCTTACTAATGGTACGTCTTTCCGTCTTGATGGTGTAGTACAGCCAACAAGAGCAAGTGTGTATACCGTTTTGCATAGTGTAAACCAATTTGAGAAGTTCTTCGATATATGTGACGGACTGACAGGTGAGACGGATATTATGACATGGGCAGGCATATCAAATGATGCTAAGGGTTCTACATCTGGAAAATCCGAACAGGAAATGTATTCTATATTTACAAATGTAGGAGGTAAGTGCTTGAACTATAATATCAGGATGTTCAATGCTTACAATTATACATTGTATGCACCAACAAATGATGCAGTGGAAAAAGCTGTTCAGGAGATGGGATTGCCTACATGGGAGGAGATAAGAGAGATATATTATAAGTATGACCACGATAATGAACATGACATTACAGAGGAGGAAATTAACGATCAGAAATTGGTAAAGGCGATGATTTCTACATTGCGTGATTTCGTGTTCTATCATTTCCAGAATACTTCTGTATTCGCAGATAATAAGGTGACGACTGCTTCGTACCAGACATTCTTGGCAAACAACTTAGGTATTATGCAGAAAACTCATGTATCAGGTGGAAATGGTACATTAAAAATTACAGATGTGTCAGGACGGCAGGTAACAGTTAATGCTGGTAGTCCATTAGTTAATATCATGACACGTGATTACGTCTTTGATGACGTAAATTCTGTTGCTAAGAAGATAAACTCTTCTTCATTCACTACTGTTCATGGAATATCTGTTCCGCTTTGTTATAATGTGTCAGGACGTTATGACGACGGATTTAAGAACCTAAAATAAAATATACATTATGGCAATGACAAAAATAAAATTTCTTTTGACTGTTCTATTGTGTATTGTTTCATCAGTAATGATGGCGCAAGGAACAGTTATATCTGGTACCGTAGAGGATGCTATGGGACCAGTTATGTTGGCCAACGTTACGGAGCGTGATGCTAATGACCGTATCGTTAATGCTACTCAGACGGATATGATGGGTAACTTCTCGATGGAGATAAAGAATACCAAGAACAAACTTGTTGTGTCGTACGTAGGTAGTAAGACTTGGTCAAAGGTAATAGGTGACAATACTACTTTTGCTATAAAACTTGAAGATGAGAAAACCACGTTGAATGAGGTGACAGTGCGTGGACGCCGTGCCAATTCTGGTGGTTTGAACATCCAAAAGAAAGAGATATCTGTAACACAGCAGACTTTCAACCTATCTGAGGTGGAAGGTATGGCGTTTACGTCTGCTGACGAGGCTCTGCAGGGTGAAATTGCCGGTCTTGATATCGTGAGTAACTCAGGTAACCTGGGCTCTGGTTCAACGATGCGTTTGCGTGGTGTATCAACAATTAATGGTAGTGCAGAACCTCTTATAGTGGTTGATGATAAGATCTTTGATACTCCGGATGACTATGACTTTGATGGAGAAGTAGATCCAGAGAAGTTTTCTGCTTTGTTGTCGGTAAGCGTTGATGACATTGCGGACATTAGAGTGTTGAAGGATGCTGCCGCTACAGCCATCTGGGGTTCACAGGGTGCCAATGGCGTTATTATGATAACCACCAAGCGTGGTTCACGCGGAAAACCGAAGGTGAATTTCTCATACAAGTTCTCTGGTACATGGTTGCCAGCTGGCTATAATCTGCTTAGTGGTGACGATTATACAATGATGCTGAAAGAGGAATTATATAATCCTTCTCAGAATAGTTCTGCTACTACTACGATAAGAGAGATAAATTACGATAAGTCATGGGCTGATTATGAGAATTGGAATAATAATACGGACTGGCTGAAAGCCATAACCCAATTTGGTCAGCAGCATGAATATAACATGAATATTTCTGGTGGTGGACAGAAAGCAACATTCCGTATTTCTGCCGGTTATAACCATCAGACAGGTACAGTAATCAAGCAAACATTGGATCGTCTGACAACACGTTTGGTTTTGGATTATAATGTATCAGATCGTATTAGATTCTCTACGAACTTTGCTTTGACATATACAGATAATGTCAAGAACTATACATTGGGTAGTAGCGCTGATAATTCATCACACAATAACCTGCTCAATATGGCGTTGCAGATGGCACCAAATGCTGCTATCTATCGTCAGGATTCGAATGGTAATGATACTTCAGAATTTTTTATAATGAACCCAACGCAGACGGGTAAGACTCCGTATGATGGAAACTATACTTCTGATGCATTAAAAACAGTTGCAGGTATAGGTAACCCTGTGGCTTATGCTAATAATTCATGGCAGAAAGAACAGGTCTATCAGATAGTGCCAGACTTTAATATTAAGTATGAGTTGCTTGGTACAGAAAGCAACCAGCATCGTTTGACTTTTAATGGTCGTGTTTATTTTGATATTTATGCAAAGTCTGCTCCTACTTACATGCCGGGCGGTTTGACTTCCAATCGATGGGATACAGATACTTATAATGAGTTGACAAAGACAGAGGCGAACCAGTTGAAAGTTGGTACACGTGCAGAACTCATCTTTACACCTTATTTCCGTAATCAGGATTTAAGTTTAACGATGCTTGCACGATATGAGGCCTTTACAACCAAATACACGTCACAATACATAGCCCAATATAATGTGCCTAATGGTATCTCTTCTCCAAGTGTGATAGGTGCTTATAAGAGTATGTCTAGTTCAAATTCTCGCTCTGCTACACAGAACTGGCTGTATAATGCGCATTTCTCATACAAAGAGCGTTATATTATTGGATTCTCTTTGCGTGCGGATGGCGATTCTAGATTCGGTCCAGAAAATCCATGGTTCTATGCTCCTTCAGTTTCTTTGCGCTATAACTTAAGTGATGAAAAATTCTTTGAACCATTGCGTAAGTATGTGTCCATGTTAGGTATACGTGCCTCATGGGGTATAACGGGTAGTTCAAAAGCTTCTGCTGATATGTTCTACAATACATACACTATGTCTGGTTCATATGGAAAGTCAAGTGGAACTACGCAGAATGTAACATATCTTGACATTCTTAAACTTGATGATTTGAAACCACAGAAGAAGATAGGTTATAACCTTGGCTTCAATCTTGGATTGTTGAGTGACAAGGTAGAATTCGATCTTAACCTTTATAAGGAAGATACAAAGGATTTGTTGATGCAGAATGTTACAATACCTTCTACAACTGGTTTCGCTACCATAAAGTATGGAAACATTGGCGAGATGTCTAACAAGGGTTGGGAATTGACCATTACAGGAAATAAGTTCATAAAATATAAGAAACTCTCTGTTTCTGCAAGTTTCAATATAGCACAGAATAACAATGAACTGATTTCTATGGACGAGAGAGTATTGAATGCTCTGAATGAAACATGGACGGCAACAAATCGTGGTGCGTCTTCTCGTCTTACACGAGTTCAGGTTGGTAATCCTCTTTGTTCTATATATGGTTATGAGTTCAAAGGAGTATATCAGTACTCTTATGATTATCTGTCTAATTATAATACAGAAATGTCATTGTCTGATCCTACATGGAATTCCGCAAAATATGAAACGTGGATAAATGAGCAATTGGCTCAAGGACGCACATTCCCGGTTGCAACAGATGCAAATGGAAATGTTATTATGACAAGTAATGGAGAACCGCAACATCTAGTTTATAACTATGACAATGGTAAATCCACTTACACATTCCAGGGTGGTGATGCAATTTATGAAGATATTAATCATGATGGTCAAATTAATAATCTTGACATCAAATATCTTGGAAATTCTCTTCCTAAGATGCAAGGTGGTTTTAGTCTCACGTTACAATATGGACAGTGGAAGATGATTGCTCGTTTTAATTATCGTTGGGGCAATAAGATCTTTAACACTGCACGTATGAATCTTGAGAGTATGTATGGTACGGGTAATCAGTGTTCTTCTGTAAACTGGCGTTGGCGTAAGGACGGTGATGTTACCCCAATACCACGTGCTATGTTTAATACAGCTTACAATTATCAAGCATCTTCTCGTTTTGTGGAGGATGGTTCGTTCCTGCGTTTCCAAAACTTGCAGATTTCATACAGCTTCCCAAAGAAGTTGATTAAAAATTGGGGACTGAGCACTTTGGCAGCATATTTCACAATGAACAATCTGTTCTGTTGGACGAAATATTCAGGAATCGATCCGGAGATAAGTGCAAGCACTTATGCTCCAGCCATCGACTCGGCAAATACGCCGCGTTCAAAGTCCTTTACAGCAAGTATTAATATTGGATTCTAATTATTCCCAAGAATAAAACAGTAAAATAATGAAAAAGATATTTATTATAATGTTTGCTGGTATACTGTTATCTTCTTGTGTTGATACAGTAATACTTCCATATAGCAAAACAACGGATGAGAATTATTGGAAGACGAAGGATGAGGTGTCATCTGTCGTTGCTAAGGCTTATCTAAATATGACAGATGCTACGTTTATGCGTAATCTTATTGTATGGTCAGACTTTCGTTCAGACGAGTTTACCTATACAGATAATATTACGGAAGGTTTACGTGATGCACTTGTTGAAATGTACACCCAGAATACTCAGCCTACGAATACATTTACTAGTTGGGGTGCATTATATACAACAATTAACTATTGTAATATAGTATTAGAGAAAGCGGAACAAACATTAAGTGTGGATCCTGCATATACGGAAGGTGACTACCAAGCGCACCGCTCTCAAGTATTAGCATTGCGTTCTTTATGTTATTTCTATCTTGTGAGAGTCTTTCGTGATGTTCCTCTTACTGCTGGAGCTTATATGTCAAATGCCCAGGAGATGGAGATTGCTCAGTCTGATCCGAATACAGTATTACAGTATTGTATTGATGGCTTACTTGAGGCAGAGCCAAATGCTATGACGGCGGATGCATATACAGGAACAAATGCATGGCGTAACTATGGTTATATCACAAAAGACGGTATATGGGCAATACTTGCTGATATTTATCTGTGGCGTGCGTCTGTTAATCATTCTTTGGAAGACTATAAACAGGCAATTGTTTATTGTGACAAGGTTTTAGAATCTAAGAAGAACCAACATGTTAAATATGATTGGGAAGTAGAGGATGAAGCTAACCCATATAATCTGTATGACTATCAAGACTATTATAGTCAGATATTTGGTGACCAAAATTCAGAGGAGAGCATTTTTGAGTTACAATATAATGACAATGTTAGTCTTTGTCAGATGTATCATAAGTTTAAAAATAACAACTCAGGTTATGGATATTTAAAAGTATCTGGCTCTTATGGTAATATTGGTTCAAATAATGTATTTATTAAGGAGTCTGATATGCGTTTGTGGGAAAGTATCTATGATGCAAATACTTCTGCAGATAATTATGATGTAAGAAAGATGGTATCTCAGAGTGGGCGCCTTGGAAGTATGACTAAGGAAAGTCGTACGTCTCGCACGTATAGTGGCTATAGTCAGAACTGGATTGTTTATAGGATTACTGATGTATTGTTGATGAAGGCGGAAGCTATGATGTCAGCATATATGTTGGAGAATGGTTTCAAAGACGGTACAGAGATAAAAGAAGGTGATTATACGCGCCAACAGGTGTTCAATATAGTACAATATGTCAATTCAAGATCTATTCCTACTACAAATTTAGCGGATGACTCATTGAAGTGGAGCACATACCAGAAATATGATATGGAACGCCTTGTACTTGAAGAGCGAGCTCGTGAACTTTGTTTTGAAGGAAAGCGTTGGTTCGATCTGATGCGTTATAACTATCGTCATGTGGATGGCGTGAACTACAATAAGATTCTTGCAGATCAGAGTGCATTTGTAGAGAACTATGATCCTATGTTGTCTCTTGTCGTGAGAAAATACAGTTCAGGTGCGTCTTCTATGAAGGTGAGAATCCCAACGGAACCCTACCTTTATATGCCAATAAATGATGCAGAGAAAAAGGTGAATTCAAAATTAAAACAAAATCCTGTATATTCTACAAATGAAACGACAGCAAGGAACTAAAGGTTTTGTCGTCAGGTGTTTAGAGACTTTGTAATTCCAAAAGCTTATTAATTATGAAACAGATAAAAATAAAGTTTTTTAGATCTCTTCCTATTGTTGCGTTGCTGTCATTAGCTATAGTTTCATGTAGTGAAGATCCAGACGAATCAAATCTATATTCATTTACAGGACAGACGATAGAGGACTATCTTTCAAGTACAGACTCTTTGTCTGCATTCAATGATATATTGAAGCGTAGTGGGTTTTCACGTAACATGTCAACATATGGACAATATACTTGTTTCGCGCCAATAAATGAGGGCGTGGACATATATCTTACTCAGCTATATAATGATGAGGAAGCTGCGGAAGCAGGACGTCTTCACAATGGTATTCCTGATACTCCGGGTTTTGATGACTTGGATGTCCATGAGAAGGTAAAATTGTTAACGGATAGTTTGTGTACTGAGATTTCTAAGTATCATTTGTGTAATACTATTCATCGTACGATTGATGTGGAGGGAACAAATGTTACGTGGAATACAATGCTTAATCGTGTCATTAATGTCGGTTTCTCCGGCAGTTCGTTGGCCTTGAATAATAATTCTTTTATATTGAATGGCGACAATGAGATGACAAATGGATATGTTCATGTGTGTGACTCTGTACTGCATCTATCCAATAGATTGATAAGTGATGAGCTTACTAGAAACGAGGACTTCAAGATTTTTGGTGAAGCATTGAAAATGACAGGTCTTGACAAGGCTCTTGTTTCTGTTAGTAAGGGCGTTACATATACAATGAGTGATGCAGAACGTATGGACCGCGATAACAACAAGTTATATTATCCAGACGAGTGTAAAATACTTTATACGGTATTTGCGGAGGATGATAACGTTTTTGCAGAAAATGGTATAAATAATATAGATGATCTTATTGCCAAGTGTAAGGAATGGTATGCCAATGCCGCAACATGGTATGATTATCTTGGAGAAACTGGTAATACAGTTAGTACAGGAACGGATTATACTAATGAGTTCAATGTACTTCATATGTTTGTTGCGTATCATATCCTGCGTGCAGGAATGCCTGTTGATAAGATAGTGTATGAGTACAGTTCAACTAATCAGAACTGGAACTATTCATTTGGTTATGAGCCTAACGATTATTTTGAGACGATGCTTCCAAATACACTGCTGAAATGCTGGGAGTTGAATCCTATGAGTACCAAAAATCTCTATATTAATCGTTATAGAATGAATAATACCTTAACTGATCAGATAGCTACATTTGGTTCAGATGATCAGCATCCTATCGTATTCCCTGGAGTAGAGGTGAAACGCACCAGTGGCTCCAGCATTGACTGCTATAACGGATATGTGCATAGAATAAATGGTATCTTGTTATATGATGAAAATGCACGAAATGCTTTAAATGAACGTATGCGCTTTGATTCATCAACATTCCTTTATGAATTGATAAACAATGGTATTCGTGGCGCTACTCCATCAGAGATAAGTGTACGTAATTCTGGAGGTGATGGTAACCGTGTGGCATTCCCACTTGATTTCTTTGATAACATTGTATGCTATAATAATTCTACGGTCCTGCGTTTCTGTGTTCAGGGAGCATGGCGTGCTCATGAGTCTGATCAAATGCAAGGTTGGGATCAATATGATTTTGCAATAAAGTTGCCTCATGTTCCGACTGGAGAATATGAAATACGTATATTCTATCCACCTATGGCGCGTGGAGGTTTGATGCAGTTCTACTTAGGAAACAGCTCTTCTCCATCGTCGATGAAAGCTTTGGGTATGCCATTTGATGCACGTGCAGATGCGATGACAGATGCATCTATAGGATGGACTGATCCTACCACGGAGGACGACTATGGTATACAGACAGATGCAGATATGCATCTGAGAGGCTATATGCGTGGTCCTGCATGTTTCTCTCGTGGTACTTACAACAGTAACAAAAATAAATTGGCATATGATTCATCAGATCCATATTCAGCAGCATCTTTGATGACGGGTTCTACAAGTTGTCGTACAGAGTCTGGTTATGGTACGATGATGGTTCGTCATGTCGTTACAACAACCCGACTTGAGCAGAGTAAGGATTATTGGTTTAGGATAAAGAACCTCATTACTGATGATAAACAGTTAGGATGGAGTTTCGACTTTATAGAAATTGTACCAGTAAGTATCGTTAATAGTCAGATAATGTCTGAAGACTGGTATTAAAGAATAATGGATTATAAAAAGTTTTAAAAAATAATTCTTATGAAATATATAGAAAAGATAGGTCTGTTGTTTACGACAATATTAATGTTTGTCGCGACATCATGCTCAGATTATTCTGATTATAATGAAGCCTTTAACGATTCAAATATGTATGCGGGAAAGACTTTGTGGCAGAATATATCAGAGAATGAAGAATTGTCAGATTTCGCCTCTTTAGTAAAGAAGGCGGGTTATGCAGACATACTTAATACGCCTGGTTCATATACTGTCTGGGCACCTAAAAATGGTTCTGCAGGATTTGATGTGGAAACCTTAATGCAGCTTGATAGTGCAAAACTCGTTTCTAAATTTGTAAAACAGCATTTAGCAAATTTTAATATGCCTGTAAATGCTACTGTTGAGGAGACAGTGTTATCTCTTAACGAAAAGAAGCATCTTTTTACTGCAGAAAAGTTTGATGATGTGAATATAGTACGTGGAAATATACCATCCTCTAACGGTGTAATACACGTAATAGATGGTCAGAGTACTTTTTATCCAAACTTATATGAGTACCTGGATGAAGTAGAAGGCTGCGACAAATTCGTTAAATATTTGAAGAAATATGAAACCAAAGAATTGGATACAAAGAATTCTGTTGTCGGACCGATGGTTGCAGGAAAAATTACTTATCTGGATTCTGTTATTATTATTGACAATCTGATGACCACCAAACGTCTGGATGCAAAAATAGCGACAGAGGATTCCTCATATACTATGTTTTTTCCTACGGATGCTGCATGGGATAAGGCTGTAAGTGTCATAAAGCCACATTTAAATTATCTCAGCAGTTTCCCTTATTGGGATGTTGCGTCAGAAAATTCAACAACACTTGCGACACAGGCGTCTTTCCAACCATCTACAAGTACTACAAAAACAGTAAACTTTGATGGTGAGTATTATACTGATTCTTTGACAAATCTTATAACGATTTCTGATTTGATATTTTCAAACACAAGTCGTTACAATAAAGCGCTCGCAGAACAGGATTATTCTGTAACAGAAACGGATACTTTGCGTACGACCATTAGCGACTATATGACGAATGTAGATAAGATTATTGCATCGACGAAAGATAATTCGGTGGTGAAAATGTCAAATGGTTATGCTCGTATTACAGACAGTATTGCATATAAGCCAGAAGAATGGTATAATCCGGTGTTCTCTTATGGCTATAATAACAATGTGATGCGTAGTGGTTTTGAATCTCAGTTATTGTTTGAGGTAGGTAATGGAAGAATACCTTATGACGATTTGCAAAGTAGAGATACACTTTTTAGAGAAGTTCCTGATTGGTTTATGAAGAAATACTTCAATAGGGAAAAGTCTGATAACTTTACCTATATGTATACTAAAAACTTGAAATCAAACAGTACACGTCCTGAGTTGGATATTGCTCTTAATAATTTACATTCTACGAAGTATCATATGTATGTGATAACTGCTCCAGAACAAATAGATGATACATTGGCAACACAGAAGCCATATTATCTTTCTTTTGTCTTTACATATACAGATAAGGATGGTCAGATAAAGAAAGAAACTTTAAGTCTGAATGAGTCACCTGCTTGGGTTGATGATAGTTGGAGTGCTGCAGAGAAGAAGAAACATATTCCATATAAGGATGGTACTTCTATAGTCACTGTTCCGGGAATTATCAACGTAATTGACCTTGGTATGCATGATATACCTGTAAGTTATTTAGGTATAGATGCCTATCCTACTTTAATGATGTGTCATACGAAAACATATTCAACCAGTTCAAATAGAAACAAGTATGAGCAGAATATGCGTGTGGCAAGAGTGGTAATGGTTCCTGAAGAAGTGGATAAAACAATAAAATGGAAATAAATAAGATGGAGAATAATATATTTGGTATCTTGCAGCGTTTGGGTCTAAGACTCGTTCTCTGTATTATTGCGATGACATTTAGTATGGTGTCAGTCGCCCAAGATGAATTAGATGACTTAGAGGAAGATGTGCAAACAATAGCTCAGCCAAAACGAAAAGTTGTTGTTGATGATAATCCTATGTGTGAAATACATGGCATTGTCAGAGATGTGGCTACAAAGCAACCAGTTGCAGGTGTCCGTCTTCAGGTTCTGAATGACACTCGATATGCGTCAATGACTGATGCTGACGGTAAGTTTACAATGAAAGTACCTACGTTTGCAACAGCACTTTTTGTTCAGGCTCCAAGATTTATGTCTCAGCAGGTAGCAATACGTGCAAATGATGAAACTCAGGAAGTAAAGATTTCTTTGTTGCGTGATGCGTACAATACCATGTATGGTAATAATACGGATTATACTGCAAAAAGTTCATTTACTTCCAAGGGTGGAGGAATAACTATTGATCAAGAGATTCAAGAGCGATTGGGTGCAGATATCCGTTCTGTTGTACATTCTGGTGATGTAGATGGAGGTGCATCAATGTTTATTCGTGGCATAAATTCCATATCTGCTAATGCTCAACCATTAATTATACTGGATGGTGTAGAATTGGATATGCAGCGCGAACGTTATCAGATGCATTATGGTAATATATTTAATATGTTTTCTACCATATCACCAGAAGACATAGATAAGGTTACAGTGTTGAAAAATGCCACGGCACTTTATGGCGCACGTGGTGCAAATGGTGTGATACTGATAAATACAAAACGTGGCCATTCTATGGCTACCCGCATTGATGCGAAGGTATCTGTAGGTGTAGAATTTGAACCTTCATTATTGACGATGATGGACGGAAATCAGTATCGTAGTTATGCAACGGCTATGCTTGGTACTGTATCTGATGTCGTTAAGAATCCATCTATCATGCAGAAATTGAATTTTCTAAATGATGATCCTAATGGATACTATTATAACACTTACCATAATAATACAAATTGGAATGACTATGTTTATCGCAATGCCTTGACACAGAATTACAGTATTAATGTGCAGGGTGGTGATGATGTAGGTATGTATAATCTTTCTTTAGGGTATGTTGATTCAAAAGGTACAGTCAAGGCAACAGGCTTTGATCGTATAAATGTTCGTTTCAATACAGATATCAGCATATTGTCCAATCTTACGACCAAGTTCGACATGTCTTTCTCAAGGACTAACAAGCAACGTTTTGATGAAGGCTTTAAGGCAGACTTGACCCAGGGAACTATTACATCCCCCACTGCTCTTGCATCAATAAAGAGTCCGTTGTTGTATCCTTATCAATATAGTTCTTATACTGGTGATTTTACATCGTTGATATCAGGCGCTGACGAACTGTTGTCTCAAGTTGGAAGTGATTATTCATTGGCCAATCCTATTACATTCTTTGATAATGCTGAGGGTGACAACAAAAACAAACTTGAGAATACATCGTTCAATGTAAAGATTGAACCAACATTTGAATTCAATCGAAATCTAAAGTTGACAACATTGTTCAGTTACACTCTGAACCGTTATTCTCAGAAGTATTACCGTCCATATAACTCAGTACCTTCATTTATGGTAGACGGTCTAGGTACAGTGACAGCTGGTACAGAGTCATTGTTCTCGAAAGCATCAAATGTTTTGAGTAATACCCATCTGGATTGGAATAAGAAATATGGTGCGAACTCAATCTCGATAATGGGTGGCTTCCGTTATAACTATTTCTCATTTGATAGTGATTATCCTTCTTCTCAGAATGATAATTATTCGACAAACGATAGAAATCCTTCTCTCGGCGGAAAATACAATAATATTGAAGGAGAGAATGAAATATGGAAGAATATGCAGTGGTATGCCAGTGCAGACTATGAATATGCAAATAGATTCTTTGCGACATTGTCTTTGTTAGGAGAAGCAAATAGTCGTTTTGGTTCAAATATGTCTTCAACCTCAGGTATAAAGATTGGTGGAGTACGATGGGCTCTTTATCCAAGTATCCAGTTGGGATGGGTTGTGTCAAATGAATCATGGTTCCCCAAGAATACTATTGTAAATTATTTGAAAGTATATGGAGGATTTGACGTAAGTGGTAATGATGACATATCTAACTATGCGGCTCGTTCTTCGTATGTGCCGGTACGATACAATTACAAATCTATTGGCATGCAGTTTGTCAATATTGGTAATGATAGAATTAAGTCAGAAACCACACTTAAATACAATGTTGGTTTGAAAACCAATATGTTTGACAATAGGCTCTGTTTTGGCGTCGATGTGTATTATCATCGCACGAAGGACTTGTTGGCTTTGAAAAAGTTTGACAATCCTATAGGTGGTATAAATAACTATTGGACAAATGATGGCGTGTTAAGAAATAGAGGTTTTGAGTTATCTCTTAGTGGCAAGCCAATAGAAACCAGAGATATGCATCTTGAGGTGGGTGGTTCATTAGGTCACTATAGTAATAGGATTCATCAATTAACAGATGGAGATTACACGATGTCGGTTTATGGTGACAATAACATCTTGATGGCTACGGGTTCTCCGTTCGGACAGTTCTATGGTTATCAAACCACGGGTATAGTGTTTAGTACTGAGGAAGAAGCTTCGAAGGCATATAAGAATGTTGATGTGAACGGAGTGGCATCTGCTGATTACTTAAGGTATATTGATGAGACAGGAGCAACTCAGATTTTCAATGCAGGTGATGTGCATTTCATCGACCAGAATGGTGATGGATATATTGATGAGCAGGACAAGGTCGTTATTGGTGATCCTAATCCAGATATTTATGGTAATATTTTTGCTTCGCTGACGTGGAAACGCTTTACATTTAATGTAGGCTTCAACTATAGTGTAGGCAATGATGTGTATAATTATCAGCGTTCAATCTTGAACTCAGGTTCTACATTCTATAATCAGCAAGTGGCAGAAACAGGCTTCTGGCGTTATGAAGGCCAGATCACTTCTATGCCAAAGGTTGCTTATGGCGACCCTAAGGGTAACAACCGTTTCTCTGACCGTTGGATAGAGGATGGCTCATATCTGCGTATGAAGACATTAAGTGTAACATATCAGATACCAATACCTGAGTCTTGGCAGTCATGGCTGCAGGGTATCTCTGTATGGGGTGAGGCGCGCAACCTGTTCACTCTGACTAAATATACAGGTAATGACCCAGAGTTTAGTATCAGTAACAATCAACTATACCAAGGAGTGGACTTCGGTAATCTGACAATGGGACGTTCGCTTATCTTCGGTGTTAAGATTAATCTATAATTAAGGGATAATACAATGAAAAAGTTTTTATATACTTTAATTGCTGTATTTGCGGTTATAAATATCGTGTCATGTCAGGATATGCTTGACACTGATAGTTCTCGTCAGTCTTTTGATCCAAAATTGAATAACAAGACCGACTCAGTGTCATATGCTTTTGGTGTGCTGCGAACAGTACAGCAAGTTGCTGATCAGTATTTCTTCCAGAATGAGTTACGTGGCGAACTTGTATCATGTACATCTCATACGAAGGTTGACTTGAGAAACCTATATAACCTTACGGTGGATCAAACAAATAAGTATGATAGTGTTTATCTATATTATAATGTGATAAATAACTGTAACTATTATCTTGCTAATCGTGATACAGCTCTATATACGGGAAATACAAATGTTTCTATAAACGAGTATATTGCGATAGCCTCTTTGCGTGCATGGACTTATTTGCAGTTGGCACGTATGTGCGGTAATGGCATTATATATGTTACAAAGCCGCTAACGACTATATCACAGATAAATGACGGTTCCTATCCAAAGTATGATCTGAAAACGATTTGCCTAAAGGAATTAGAAAACTTGGAATTCTTAAGAAATAGATATCCAGGTGCTACAGTACCTAATTATGGTATAGGTGAAGATGGTACTACTATAGGTTCTACAAACTGGGGCGTAGAAAAGAAATATATGCCATCACGCTGTTTTATTCCTGTTGACATTATGATGGGTGAGTTATATTTGGAATATGGTGATTATCCGAAAGCTGCTTATTCTTATTTCAATTATCTTAGAACAGAGGGTAAGGTTACGAGTAATTATTGTAATAGATACACCCCACGGGGTATCTCTACTTACATGTTTGAGTGGCCGAGCGATTATGAAACGTTAGAGAATGCTCGAGTGCTGAATCCAACTGATTGGAATAATATTTATCAAATGAAACCAAATCCTGATGATGTCATCACGTATATACCTATGGCAGTAAACTATACGGCTGGTCAAGTTACGGAGGTTCCTGCGGCATTTGGTTATGATTATTATGCAAAAACGGTAACGACATATGCTCGTAATCATTATTTCACTTCAATATGTCCGGAATTGAGAGAAATGCAGTTGATACCTTCGCAAGAGTATAACACCCTTAATGATACTGCAACATATTATTATTATCAGAAGAAATTGAAGAGTACTCAAACAAAATACACTGTTGGTTCTTCAAATATTGGCGATGGTCGTTCTAATTTCCTGTCTTCTGGTCTGGATGAGGATTCGGTATATACATGGGTTAATAAACCCCAATCTGGTAATATTATCCTTTTTAGAACAAGTACTGTGTATCTCCATCTTGCGGAAGCACTTAACCGTATGGGATATCCCGATGCGGCTTTTGCAATATTAAAAGATGGTATGCAGTATGGCTTGCGTGCGTTTGTAAATAACTATGAGAGTACGGACAGGGATTCCATCTTCTTCTATAAACAGTTAATGGGACAGGATGAGAATGAAGTTGATATAATTTCAAAAGACAGTACGTATTATCTTAGACCATCTACATTTAATATGTTAAAGACAGAGATTCCATTCTTTGCAGAATCAAATGTGGAGAAGTTTACAAACTCTTCAGAGACGAATCTTGCAAGTCAGGTATCGTGTCCAATTGTAGGAATACACCGTCATGGTGCTGGAGTCGTAAATGGTTTTGATTCACCTTATCAGTTCCAACCAGTCTTAACAGCAAAACTGCAATATCTGAATTCTAAGTTCGCTTTGGGTATAGGCGAAAAGCCGACTTTGGAAGACTATATTAATGCAATGGAAGATATTCTATGTGATGAATATGCATTAGAATTTGCCTTTGAAGGTACACGATTTGCTGATCTACAGCGTTTGGCTCGTCATAAGAATGAGGAGTACAAATCAGGTTTTGGCGATAAGTGGCTGGCGGATAAACTAAAGGATAAAGGAAGGAAAATTAATTCATTAATGGATTGTTACCTGCCTTTCAAGTAATGAAGATTATATATTAAAGATGATAGGAGGAAAGGCAATTGCTTTGGCGGTTGCCTTTCTTTTTTGTCATATATCGGAATGCAGGCTTTATCTGCATTGTAAAAGCTATCATATTGCGTTGTAAAAGCTATCATATTGCGTTGTAAAAGCTATCATATTACGATGTAAAAGCTATCATATTACGATGTAAAAGCTATGCTTTTATAAAAGCGTTAAACTTATTTTGACATTTTTCGTCATAAAAATACGGATGGGATAAACAGATTATAAGAAAAAAGGTATTATTTATTGCAAAAACAGAATTAATTATGATAACCCGAAAAAATTGTCTACTACTTTTGCTTTCTATCTTTTGTGGAGCACTATCTGCTGTGGCCACACCACTTGATGAACTGCAAACCTTGCTGCGTGATAATCCGCAGGTACAGGAGAAAGTGTATGTGCATACCGACAATAGTGCCTATTTCGTGGGTGATACGTTGTGGTATAAGGCGTATGTGGTCAGAGCCGACGACCTTACACCGACAGATATGAGTAAACTGCTGTATGTGGAGTTGCTCACGCCCGACGGCTACCTTGTGGAACGTCAGCATATCGTCGTAAGCGGTACAGGACATACCTGTGGACAGTTTGTCCTCGAGGATTCATTATATTCTGGATTCTATGAAATCAGGGCCTACACCCGTTGGCAGTTGAATTTCAATGTCAAGGAACGTGACTATACCCGTGCAGACCGTCTGAAGTTCTATGGCAAGCAGAATGCCGAGGATTTCTTCCGTGACTGGGATGGACTGTATTCGCGCGTGGTGCCAATATATCAGAAACCCACAGAGAAAGGCAACTACGTGGACAGATACATGGCCCACCGTCCCAAGACTCGTATTCAGAAAGACAAGGAATTTCTCACCATGTCGTTCTTCCCCGAAGGCGGACAGCTTGTAAAAGGTGTTCCGTGCAATCTTGCCTATGAGATAAAGGACAATCACGGAGAGCATTTTGAACTCGAGGGTACGCTCAGTGATGGTACGAAACTGAAGACACAGCATCTCGGCATGGGGCAGGTGACGATAACCCCTGGCGACAAACACGTGAAAGCCACATACACATGGAAAGGCAAGGAATATACGTTCACGCTTCCCGATGCGGTTGACAAGGGCATGGCGTTGCACATGACTGACAATAAAGTGACGCTGAATGCCCGTGGCGTGGTACCAGCTGCGTATGCTGTGCTGTGCAGGGGCAAACTTGAGAAATTCGAGAGGATAACGGCTTCAGATTTCCAACTTCCAGTTTCGGAACTATCCACAGGCATCAATGAAATCATCATATATGACGAAAATGCACAGCCGTTGGCTTCACGTCTGTTTTTTGTAAACAACCATGATTACGGCAAGCCCATGGAGGTCAAGCTGACCACCAATGGCAAGGAGATTGAGAAAACCACTACCATAGAGCCTTATGCACCCATCAATGTGGAGTTGAGTGGCGCCATGCCTCATACCACAGATGGAGTTGGAGGAGGTTCGCTGTCGCTCGCCATACGTGATGCACAGACCGATGAACGTGGGTATGACGACGGCAATATCATGACCGATATGCTCCTGTCGTCAGAGTTGAAAGGCTTCATTGCCTATCCCGGCTATTATTTTTCGAGTGACGATGCCAAGCACACAGCAGACCTTGACCTGCTGATGAAGGTGCAGGGCTGGCGCAGGTACAAGAGAGCGGAGAATCTGCGCTACGAGCCAGAGAAGACGCTGACATTTGAAGGAACCGTATATACCATACCGTCAACAGCAGCTATACTGGAATACGACGACCTTGACAGTGTGGGCAATGGTACTGTCACAACGGCTGACAAGGTATGGGAGGAGATGGAAAAAAAACGTGAGGAAGAGTTAGAGGAGATGGAGAGGGGGGAAGCCGTATCTAATGTTACAGATTTTTCAGAGCCAGAGCCAGAGTGGGCTGACACCGACATCTCTACTTTCGGCAGTGGCCGTCTGCGCAAGTCTGTACTCGTCGAGGCAGAGATTAACAAGGATGGTGAGATGGCAGGTGCCATCACGCATACCGACCGTCAGGGACATTTCCTTATCAATATTCCACCATTCTATGGTTGGGCATATCTCTTTGTCAAGGCATATACACGTGGTGATTCAATCAAGAAGAACATGCAGTCAGGCAAGGCAGACAAGAGTTTTATGGATGAGCGGGCGTTCCCTGATTTCTTTGTAAAGCAGGACAAGTTCTTCCCGATATACTCCCAGCCATACTCTTGGTATCAAATCAACTCACCGCAACTGCAGTTTGTTGAGGATGAGAATGATGATGACGAGAATATCCCGCAGTCCAGTCGTCTGGCTGGCAATCATCAGTTGCAGACAGTCATCGTCAAGGCTCGCCGTCGTGGCCGCCGTGCTATCGACATGAGCAAGCCTGCCATCGTCATGGATGCCTACGAACTATATAACGAACTGTCTGACCGCGGACTCATGTGTGGTGTATGTGATTTCCGTAACTTCCCACTTGCAGCGGCTACATATCTGTTTGGCAATATGGGACGATACAGCCAGTTTAATATCCGTGCCCTTGTCAACGGCACATCGTTTTACCGCAACTATACTCCAGAGGTTGGCGAGTTTGACAAGCGCCAGACACAGTCAGAACTTTTCAATACATTGCGTCTTAAGCGCATGCATTATGTCAAGGCATATACCGACTATGAGATACGCACGGACTCTGGTGATGTAATGACTTCCAATGTCGCTGATGTGACGCTTGATTTCGTGCCTATTGCCAATGATGCCCTCCGCTATACCTACCGTGACCGCCGTTATCTCCTTGATGGCATAGCATGGCCGGAGCAGTTCTATTCGCCAGACTATAGTGAGGCAGTGCCGACAGAACCAAAGGACTACCGTCGCACGCTGTATTGGAATCCAAACGTGAAACTTGATGCAGACGGACGCTTCACCACGACGATATATAACAACTGTCGTGAAACACGTGTCACCGTAAGTGCTGCGGGAGTGGACACGCAGGGGCAGATGTATTACAAATAGTTTACTGTTTATAGTTTACTGTTTACAGTTTAGAGTTTATGACACATGATGGATTGAAGCCATACTACAAAGCTGGCGTAATAGAGGCTGGTTGCGACGAGGCAGGGCGTGGTTGCCTTGCCGGGAGCGTGTATGCAGCAGCGGTGATACTGCCGCCCGACTATCACAACGAACTGCTCAACGATTCTAAGCAACTGACGGAGAAACGCCGTTACGAATTGCGTGAGCAGATAGAGCGTGATGCCGTGGCATGGGCAGTAGGAGTATGCACGGCGCAGGAGATAGACCAGATAAACATCCTGCATGCCTCATACCTTGCCATGCACCGGGCACTCGATAAACTCACCGTGCGCCCGGAGGAACTGATAATCGACGGCAATAAGTTTGACCCCTATTATCCAGATGTGGACCATAGCGTGTTGCCGGTCATCCAGAATAAGAAGGTGGTACAACTGGATTTGTTTGGTGAGGAAATAGATATTACGGAAAAGAAAAAACGCAAGTCCTCTCCCTGGAAAGGGCAGGGTAGGGAATGTATGCCATTCACTACCATCGTCAAGGGCGATGGCAAATACCTCAGCATTGCCGCTGCCTCCATTCTTGCCAAGACATACCGTGATGACTATATGAACCGTCTGGCAGAGGAATACCCACAGTATGACTGGCTGTCAAACAAAGGCTATCCCACGAAGAAACATCGTGCCGCAATAGCAGAATACGGCCCCAGTCCGTACCACCGCATGACGTTTACGTTAACATAATACTTCATGCTGCGTATGTTTATACCGATTATTGACAATGTAGAGATAGACCGTGAGACGCGGAGTGTGCGCAAGGGTGGTGAACAGATACATCTGACAGCCCTTGAGTATGGTTTGCTGGATTATCTTTCAGCCCATGCCAACCGCCTCTGCAAGCGTCAGGAGCTGCTTGATTATATTTGGGGAGCGAATTTCCAATATGACACGGGTACAATAGATGTGCACCTGCATGCGCTGCGGCGTAAGTTGGGCTGGACAACCAAGCACCCGATAGAGGCTGTTCGTGGTGCAGGACTCATTTTGCGTATCGACCGTGCGATTACGCACTACACCATAAATCTGCAGACCTTCTTTGCCCGCTGGCTGAGCAGTCATGAAATGGAATTGACCTCTCGCAGTCTGGTGCCGCAGCTGAATCTTACTCCGTTCGTGAAAGAACTGACCATAGAGTCGGAGGCGCTCCGTCGCATGTTGGATGGCATACTCGAATCTCTTCTGCCGTTCACTCACCCGGGAGTGCTCAATATCACTACACGCCTTACAATGCGTCATTTTACGCTGACATTAGACATCAATGGTATCATCTCCGAGCTGCGCATACCTGTTAATACAGAAAATTAGGCAACGACATGAAATCTTAAGTTAATCTTAAGTAAAGTTTAAGAATACCTCTATACCTTTGCACCGCCTTAATAAATAAGCGGGCAAAGGTATAATAGTTTTATTTGGGTTAAAGACAGATGGGAAACCATACAGGAATGGAACAGACGGAAGTTACGGTAATAGGTGCTGGCTTGACAGGCTTAACCACAGCCTTCTGGCTAAAGCGAAACGGTGTCAGTGTGCATGTTGTCGAGACGGACAATCGCATAGGCGGACAGATACGCACGGAGCGTTTTCAAAACTATGTTTACGAGACAGGCCCATCCACAGGTGCGGTTTCAACACCAGAGGTGGCCGAACTGATGAACGACCTGGCTGTCACATCTAATGGCCGATGCCAGATAGAAACAGCTCCAGATGCAGCCAAGCGCAGACTGATATGGAAAGGCGAGCGTTTCCATAATCTCCCTTCAGGACCAGTTAGTGCCGTCACGACGCCACTGTTTCGCTTCTCCGACAAACTGCGTATCCTCGGTGAACCATGGCGCAAAAAAGGCATCAACCCAGATGAGAGCATAGCGTCGCTGACTGCAAGACGGTTAGGAAAGTCTTTCCTGGACTATGCCGTAGATCCGTTCATCTCGGGTGTATATGCAGGTAATCCTGACAAGCTGGTCGTGCGCCATGCGTTGCCAAAACTCTATGCCTTGGAACAACACTATGGAAGTTTCATACGCGGAAGCATAGCAAAGAAAAAAGAACCGAAGACAGAGCGTGACCGCCTTGCAACAAAGAAAGTGTTTTCCGCTCAAGGTGGTCTGAGTCAGATACCGCAGGCAGAGGCTGATTACATAGGTATGGAAAACATTATCTTAGGTGCGAGTCAGGTAAAGGTGGTTCCTGATGGACCTAACTGGATGACAACCTTCATTGATGCAGGTGGAACAGAACGGCAACTGCGAAGCCGGCAGGTGATTACCACATGCGGTGCATATAACTTGCCTGCACTGCTGCCTTTTGTTGACGGTGAGTGTATGAATGACATTGCAAAACTGGTATATTCACCCATTATAGAGGTGAATGTAGGTATGCCCGACACCTTTGGAGGCGACTATTGCGCCTTTGGAGGCTTGGTGCCCACGAAAGAGAAGAAACAGATACTGGGGATACTCTTTCCCTCGGCATGCTTCAGCCGGCGTGCCCCAGAGGGCGGTGCGCTGTTCTCGTTTTATCTGGGAGGCGTCAAGCGTCAGGATATGATGGAAAAAAGCGATGAGGAAATACAGAATATAGTAAAAGACTCCCTGTATTCCATGCTGAAGTTTCCGAGCGAAGCCGTACCCGACTTCGTCAACATATCACGTCATCAACGTGCCATTCCGCAGTATGAGAAGGACAGTGAGCAGCGTTTCCGTGCAGTGAATATGATAGAAAGTCAGTACCCCGGCCTGATTATCGGTGGTAATTTGAAAGACGGCATAGGAATGGGGCATCGTATTACGCAAGCAGCAAACATGGTAAAAAGAATAATAAAGTCAGAATAACTAAATATGAGAAAAAAAACAATTATGACGGCAATGCTTTTTGCCGTAACAGTTTTTGTGGCAAAAGCCGAGACGGCAGGAGTGCTTGCAGACACATCTCGCGTTTACAACTTGGATGAAGTCGTCGTTGCTTCACGTAATAAAGAGTATAAGAGTCTGCGTCTGCAACCTGTTAGTTCAAGCATTATGTCAGGAAAGGAAATGGCTAGCTTGGGCATTCGTGACTTGCGTGATATTTCCAACTACGTTCCCGCTTTCGTGATGCCCGATTACGGAGCACGTTTTACCTCCTCTATATATGTGCGCGGCATAGGTTCCCGCGTAAATAGTCCGTCAATGGGTATTTATGTCGA
This sequence comes from Prevotella sp., assembly GCA_016281055.1. GTDB lineage: Bacteria > Bacteroidota > Bacteroidia > Bacteroidales > Bacteroidaceae > Prevotella. The sequence continues at coordinate 65,338 of JAEEHW010000108.1, read as the reverse complement.
TGATATCCCCCTGATGAACAAATCGGCTTTCAACAGTCACATGTGGCAAACCGACCGAGTTGACGTGTTGCGTGGTCCGCAGGGAACGCTGTATGGCATCAACTCCGAGGGCGGTATCGTACGTCAGTACACAAAGAATCCAATGCGTTATCAAGGTACGGATGTTAAACTCGGTTTGGGCACCCGTATGTATCGTAATGCAGAGGTCAGCCATTATAATAAGGTAAATGAGAAGTTTGCATTCTCTGTCGGTGCATTCTATGATGGCACCAACGGTTTCTGGAAAAATACATTGACAGGCGAACGTGCTGATGATATGGATGAGGCTGGTGGAAGACTGCGCCTGATGTATCAGCCTTGCGACAGACTCTCGTTCGACTGGATGGCAGACTATCAGTATGTAAAACAGCATGCCTATCCTTACGGCATTCTTGAGCCAGAGAGCGGCACGGTACTGACTGCTCCTGATCAAAACCATCAGGGTAAGTACAAGCGTAATATGTTTAATACCGGCTTGGCGATAAAATATCGCGCCAAAGGCTTTGAGTTGCACTCTAACACCAGTTATCAGTATCTTAATGACAATTTGCTGATGGATAATGACTACTCTGCCCTCGATTTCATTGTTGTGGATCAGTCACAGTTGAGCAACGTCCTGACTCAGGAGTTTACATTTAAGAATACAAACAAGAGTCGCTGGCACAGAACCACAGGCGTGTTTGGCTCATACCAGTGGCTGAAGACCAATGCTCCAAATACTTTCGGCAGTTACTTCCCGCAGATGCTCGAACAGCAGATAGCAGGTGCAATGATTAGCAGTATGACAGCCAGAGGTATGACTGTGGAACAGGCAAATGCAATGATAGCTGCACGTGGAGGTATCAATATTGATATGGAAATGAATATTCCATGTCTGTTTCGCACACCACAGTTCAACCTTGGCATATATCACGAATCAAACTTTGATTTGACAGACCAGTTGACGGCAACTGTAGGTCTGCGTTACGACTATACTCATTCAGAGATAGATTTTGATACACGCGGCATTAGCCTGAATCCTGTATTCTCTGTCATGGGCGTGACATTAAATCCAGAGCGTATATACACAGATTACATCAGTTCTGGCAAGACGGATTTTAGTCAGTTGTTGCCAAAGTTTGGCCTGACTTATAAGTTTAATAATGGTAGTAATGTCTATGCTACAGTAACCAAAGGCTATCGTGCAGGTGGATTCAATATTCAGATGTTTGGTGACATCATACAGGGTGACCTGCAGACAGCTATCGGCATAGTGCAAGGTGGAGCGTCGGAAGTTGTAATGGAACACCATGGCGATGACTGTGCTGACATTCTGGAGGGAATTAAGTTCAAGCCCGAGGAGTCATGGAACTATGAAGTAGGTACACATGTTAATCTGTTCAATAACCGTATACATGCCGATCTGAACGTATTCTATATGCAGATTCGCAATCAGCAACTCTCAGTCTTTACTGAGGATTATGGTTATGGACGAAAAATGGTGAATGCAGGTAAGAGCTACAGCTGCGGTCTGGAGATGACGTTGCGTGGCAGTGCTGTAGAAAATCACTTTGCATGGTCACTGGGGTATGGTTATACTCATGCAGCCTTCAAGGAATACAAGAACCGTGCAAGTAAGAATGCAGTGGAAATAGATTATGAAGGCAAGAAAGTTCCATACGTACCGGCACACACCCTGTCAGCCACGGCTGATTATACGATAGACACGAATCTGTCATTCATGAAGAAACTGACCATAGGTCTGAATATGAATGCACAGGGAAAAATATGGTGGGATGAGGCTAATACCTATTCACAGAATTTCTATGCAGTGTTGGGAGCGCATGTTTCAGCAGACTTCGGGTTGTGTAAACTGAACCTGTGGGGACGCAATATTACGGACAGCAAATACAATACATTCGCATTCTCAAGCAAGGCTACAGGTCGTGAGGTCTATATGGCACAGCAGGGCAATCCTTTCCAGTGCGGCTTTGATTTGAGTTTCCACTTCTGATGAGTTGTTACTTCTGATGAGTTGTTAAGATATGTAAAATAAGTTGTTAAGATATACAAATTATTACAGGCTTTTTTGCACAGCTGACAGTGATGCCATTATGCTCGCTGTCAGCTTTTGTTTTATATGATGTCCCTAAAAAGGTACGTTGGCTTATATCTTCAACATAGATAAAAGAATTCCAGTTACCTGCATCATAATAATAAAAAAAGGTGGAAAATTGTGTCATTTTAAGGTGGAGTTTTGATTTATTCAAAACATCCACTAATGTTTAATAATGGTATATTTCGTTTCTTTTTGTTGCGCCAAATGTTGCTTGAGCGGTGATTTGCGGCTCTATTTGGGGGATAAATGCTCCCAAATGGCCGTTGCATTGTCAAGTGTATGTTACATATCTACATTTTTATTACGAATTTTTCCAAAAAGCAACAAAAAGTAACTTAAAAATTTTGTGTATTTGAAAATAAACTGTAATTTTACATTCGATTTTTCAAAATCAAGTTGAATCAAACTAACAAACAATATTATTACTAACATTTATTAATTAACTTAAACACATCTAAACATGCGAAAACTTAAAAAGTTGGGAATTTGGAGTAGGTCGTTTTTTCTACTTTCCATCCTTTGCTTTGTAGCCGTCTGTGCTCAGGCGCAGAAGGTGTCAGGTGTTGTAAAAGATCAGAATGGTGAAGCCGTCATGGGTGCTACCATTAGGGTCGAAGGTACGAACACGGGTACAGTTACTGATGTAGATGGACGATTCTCTATTGACGCGTCTTCTGGCTCTACCTTGAATGTCAGCTACATTGGTTACCTCACAAAGCAGGTGCGCCTTTCTGGCGAGAGTAACGTTAACGTTGTTCTTGAAGAGGACAACACAGGCCTTGACGAACTTGTTGTCGTCGGTTACGGCGTTCAAAAGAAGAAACTCGTTACTGGTGCCACAGTACAGGTATCTGGTGAGTCTCTTGCAAAGCTGAACACCACTAACGCCCTTGAGGCCATGCAGTCAAGTTCTCCTGGTGTGCAGATCACACAGTCATCTGCTCAGCCGGGTAAGGGCTACAAGGTTTACATCCGTGGTATCGGTACCACAGGTGACTCTAAACCTCTTTATGTTGTCGATGGTGTGGCGTGCGATAACATTGATGGTATCAACCCCAACGACATCGAGAGCATCGACGTGCTGAAAGATGCCGCATCTGCTGCCATCTATGGTGCTCGTGCCGCAAACGGTGTAATCCTCGTGACCACCAGACAGGGTAAGGCTGGTAAGATTGAGCTGTCTTATAATGGTTCTATCGGCTGGTCTAACGCTTACAAGCGTCCTCAGCTGCTCAATGCATCACAGTTCATGACAATCATGGATGAGTACACCTTCAACACTTCTGGTCAGAAGATGGATTGGGCAGGTTATGTTCCACAGGACATTATCACTAAGGTGAACAGCGGTTGGTCAGGCACTGACTGGTGGGGAAAGTTCGAGAACAAGAACGCCGTGCAGCATAATCATTCGTTCACTCTGACTGGCGGTACCGACCGTTCTAAGTTTGCCATGTCATACACATATACCGGCAATGAGGGTATCATGGGTGCCGACCAGGCTTCTTTCTACAAGCGTCATACTATCCGCCTCAACAGCGACCACGTGCTTCTGAAGGCTAAGGACTTTGATGCCATCACCATCGGTGAGAACTTCTCTGTAGGCTATACAAGAAGCCACGACCTGGCAGAGGATGGCATGTACTGGAGCTACATCCACAGTCTGCTCCAGACTACTCCACTTATGCCACGTGACGCTTACAATGGTGATACATATTATTATCAGGGCTTTGACGGTAATGCAGTGTATGGTCAGGGTTGGAACTCTTCTTTGTTCAGCAACCCATGGGAGAACCTCTCAACTGGTGGCTTCAACTCTCTCGCTGAGAGCCGCAACGTCAATACCAGTGCCACTGTTTACTCAATCATCCAGCCTATCAAGGGTCTGAAACTCCGTTCACAGTTGAACTACAACTGGAACTCAAATGCATATCGTGGCTTTGGTGAGCCTCGTTCTTCTGGTTATGGCAACTCTACATCAGTTGTATATACCAATAACCAGAGCTCAGGTATGAATACCAATTACTCTTTTGAGAACACTCTTACTTACGAGCTTCCAGAATTGAGTGGACACAAGATCACCGCAATGGTTGGTCAGTCATTCGAGAGCTCAGCTTGGAGTTTCAACCTCGCTGGATCTAATAAGGTTTCTTATGGCGAGCAGCTCGCAACTCTGAAGGGTTGGGATTCTGCATGGCTTTCAAACTTCAAGGTGCTGAATGCAACTGATGTTACTCTGACTGGTAAGCCAAATGACGAGGAGTATCTCGCTTCTTGGTTCGGTCGTTTGACTTGGGACTGGAATGAGACCTATATGGCTACAGTAACCATGCGTTATGACGGTTCAAGTATCTTCACCGACGGTAAGCGCTGGGGCTTCTTCCCATCATTCTCTGCAGGTTGGGTAGTCAGCAATGAGGCATTCATGGAGAGCACTAAGAACTGGATGGACTTCTTGAAGATCCGTGCATCTTGGGGTCAGAACGGTAACAAGAATATCTCTAAGTATCAGTATCTGGCTACTATCGCTCTGTCAGGCGAGGCTGGTGACAGTGGTTACAAGTTCGGTTCTGACATGAATACATCTGTTGCAGGTACTCCTAACGTTGGTGCTTATGCTAACATCGTGCCTAACCCAGACCTTACTTGGGAGACCTCTGAGCAGTTAGACTTCGGTTTCGACGCTCGCTTCCTCAACAGCCGTTTGGGCGTAAACTTCGACTGGTATAAGAAGACTACTAAGGACTGGCTTATCACTGGTCAGCAGATTGCCATCAACGGTACCAATCCTGCAGCCATCAATGGTGGTGACGTTCAGAATACAGGTATTGAGCTTGCCCTCACTTGGAACGACAAGATTGGCCGCGACCTCCGTTATAACGTTGGCGTGAACTTCACAACCAATAAGAACAAGGTAACTCGTATCGCTAACGACAACCACTATATCAATGGTCCTTCAGGCGTTCTCTCACAGGGTACTGAGTACATCTATCGCGCTGAGGAAGGCAAGCCTATCGGTTATTTCTACGGTATGTCATACAGCGGTATCTGGCAGAACCAGGATCAGATTGAGGCAGCTCGTGCAGCAGGTCAGGCAGTTCTTGACAATGCACAGCCTGGTGACATGATTTGGGAAGACTATAACGGTGATGGCGTTATCACATACGCTGAAGGCGCTTCTTCAGACCGTCATGAGATTGGTAACCCGAACCCAGACGTTATGCTTGGTATCAACCTCGGCCTGAGCTATAAGGGCTTTGACTTCGCTTTGAACGGTGCCGGTGCATTCGGTATGCAGATTATGCGTTCTTATCGTTCATACAGTGATGCTCCTTACCAGAACTATGATACCTCTATCTTGCAGCGTTGGACTGGTGAGGGTATCTCTAACACTCAGCCACATATCACAAGTACTGGTAGTGAGAACGTAAACTGGGTATCTACCCGTTATATGGAGGATGCTGACTACTTCAAGATCAAGACTGTCACACTCGGTTACGACTTCAAGTATATCTGGAAGGCATGTCCATTCCAGCAGCTCCGTCTCTATGTTCAGGCTCAGAACCTCTACACCTTCACTGGTTACACAGGCCTCGATCCTGAGGTAGGTAACTCTGCAGGTGGTAATGGTTGGGCTTCTGGTGTTGACCTGGGTCTTTACCCATCATCTCGTACATATTTGATTGGTGCAAGTATTAAATTTTAATTCGACAAATAAGTTATGAATAAATATATATTATCAGCATTAGTCGCTTCGTCAGCAGCCCTCTTTACTTCTTGTAATGATATGCTGGACACTGATCCTCGTGTGACAGAGATGACGGCGGCTACATTCCCTGGCAAGCCTGCGGACGTTGAGGCTTTGAATACTGCTACCTACAGTATTATGAATACGCTCGGTGGTGGTGATCAAAGTGGTGTATTGAATAATCCTTTCTATTGGTGGTCTATCATGTCAGACGACTGCTACGGTAGCGGTGGTTTGCAGGATAATGTGATTAAGTCACTCCATCATTTTACAACGGCAAGTGCTAACCAGTATGAAGCAGATTTCACCCTTCTCTATGGTGGTATTTCTCGTGCTAATAACATGATTGCGACCATCGATAACGTTGATTGGACAGGCAACACTGCCCAGCGCAATCAGCTGCTCGGTGAGGGCTATTTCATGCGTGGTCTCTATTACATGTGGCTGAGCCAGTTGTACGGCGATGTACCTCTGATTACTTCTACCACTATTACAGACGACATGAAGCAGGAGGTAAGTGCTGCGGATAAGATTTACCCACAGATTCTCTCAGACTTTGTTTCTGCCAAGAATCTCATGAAGGCAGAAAGAGCCAACGGCTCAGGTCATGCAGACAAGTTTGCTGCAGAGGCATTCATGGCACGTGCTTGGATGTTCTGGGCTGGCTTCTATAAGAAAGCTGGTGAACTTGCAAATGCAGATGCAACTATTGAGCTCGTAGAGCAGGAAGGCTGCCCTGGTGGTACTCTTTCAAAGGCTCAGATCGTTGCTGCCCTGCAGGACATCGTTACCAATGGCGGTTACAAACTTTGCGAGGACTTCCGTTCACTCTGGCAGTACTCTAACAGTCTCCTCTGGGATGAGGCTCACGACGGTAAGGGTCATGCATACGAGTTCATCGCCGACATGAAGCGTGAGAACTGCTTCGACATGCCTGGTATGGGTAACGGCAACACGGAGGAAATCTTCCAGATTCAGTTTATGAATGCTTCAAGCTGGAACATCAGTGGTACATACAACAACCCACGTATGTATTCAAACTACCTCTCTTGCTTCTGGGGTCTCCGTAATGGTGCAACCCAAGACAATGGTAAGCGCGACAAGACTTATCCGTTCAACCAGGGCTGGGGTCAGGGTACTCCTTCTGTTAATATCTGGGCAGACTGGACAGCAGCAGAGACTGCTGGCGGCTATACTGACCTCCGCAAGAAGGCATCTCTGATCGATCTCGATAACGAGCTCGCTTCTTATACATATGAGAAGGATGACTGTGAGGAGTCAGGCTATGCAGTTAAGAAGTACGCTGATGTAAACCTTGATGCTTGCGCTGCCGACAACGATTCATGGTGGTCTAAGTGCCCAGGTTATTCTGCAAGTTCACTTGACAACAAGCAGCAGGGTGACCACTTCGAGGACTACTACCTGATGCGTTATGCTGACGTGCTGCTGATGCTCACCGAACTCACAGGTGACGCTCAGTATATGAACCAGGTTCAGAAGCGTGCAGGTGTGCCTCAGACAGGTTATTCTTGGAAGGCTGTCCAGGACGAGCGCCGCTGGGAGTTTGCATTGGAAGGCCTGCGCTTCAACGATATGCGTCGTTGGTCAGGTATTGATTCTGGTGAGGGTTCATACGCTGCCAAGGCTCTTCAGGCTCAGTCTGGTAGGGCTATTACCGTCAAGGGTAAGAAGAATTCTATGAATATGGCTCACATGACCAGTTCATGGTCTAAGCGTTACGCTGACACCAACGGTTTCTTGCCTAAGCCTCAGACTCAGATTAATCTCATGAATGGTGCCCTTAAGCAGAACAAAGGATGGGGTGACGAGACTCCAGCTAATGAGTACACATACAAAGTTATTTATTAATTTAGTAAGAGATCAATATGAAAAAGATATTTTTATTATTTGCCTCAGTGTGTGCTTTGGCTGCCTGTGATCCTGTTCACGAGGATTTCGACAATGGTGGTCACATCACTGCTGACGAGCTCAAGGCAATGACCACTGTCACTGTTGACAAGGTGGAGCAGATAGGGGGACAGCAAACCTTTACGGCTGCAAAAGGAGAGTCTGTTGTTTTGTTGGAGAACGTTGACGTTACTGACTGCAACGGTGTTGTCATTTACTTTGCAGAAAAGGTTGACAAAAATTGGGAGGTTTCTTACCTGCCTGACGGAAGCTTTGAGAAGATTCCTGGAGGTACATCAGAGTACTGGTGTGGTTTTGATGACAAGGCTGTCAACGGCAAGCTGAACCAGATCGTATTAAAGCGTACAGAAGACACTGAAGACAACTCTGTCACAGTAAAAGCCATTTATAAGCGTTACGGTCCTAAGGTGGCTCCTGGAAAAGAAGGAGAGTTCGGTAATGTTATTACCTGCCATACCTCTGCTCCTGTCAATGCAAAGTGGGATATCGGTGGAAAGGAATTCATCGGTAACTATGCAACGAAGAAGATGAAGGTTAATTGGAATGAAGATGGTGATTTCGTTTCTACTGACTATGTAGTTACTCTCACTGCTCTTTGTCCTGACGGTACCGTGGTTACTGTAGATTACCCTGTAGAGTGTGAAAAGGTTTCTAATCCACTTGTTAAGAACTATGTCTATGGTGATCCTAACAGGCCTGACGAAGAAAAAGCTGAAGATCCTCAGGAACCATTCGTCTTGGGATCAGGTAACGCCGCAGGTGGTCGTTTCAGTGACGGTGAAGGACAGCACTTCAAGTACCTCTCTGACGAGGTTTACTTCGGCAAGAAAACCCTCATCTTCGATATTATCGATGCTCAGCCAGGTCCTGACATCTGGGGTGGCCCAACAGGTCTTACCGTACGCGTCATGAATGGTTGGTGGAGTAATACCTATTATGAAGGCCCAATTTCAGCAGGCTTGTGGGAGTTCCCGATTACCGATGTTGTGGCTAGTGATTGTGCCCAGGGTGGTGACGGAAAAGACCTTGACCTCTTGATGAGAGCAGGTTCTGTTACTATCAGGTCGGTTTACTATGAAGAGTAATAAATTCTTTTATGTGTAATATTTAAATATCGCTTATAATGAAAAAAATAATGAATTATAGTAAGCTCGCACTCTCTGCGCTTGTCACTTCAAGCTTGTTTGTGGCTTGCAGTGAGGAGATTAGCGAGAATACGGTCGATACCCCATATACGGCAAACACTGCTAATATCCATAATGCAGGTCAGGCTGTAGATTTGGGACTTCCGAGTGGCACCCTGTGGGCTAGTACGAATGTCGGAGCGGCGTCAGAAACAGACAATGGCATTCTCTTCGTTTGGGGAGATGTGACAGGAACCAAGCTCCTGGCAGACAATTCTACGTCCTATACAGATGTGACAGAACAAACACCTCTTGCAGATTTGTTTGAACTGTACAAAGGCGACGAGAAAACTGGAAAGGTTTGTGACACAACAAATATTTCCAAGACTACAGAGCCTATGCTTATAGATCTGTTGGGTGTAAGTGATGATCAGAAAAGGGACGAAATCCTCGCTTTCGTAGAGGCTAAGTTGAATTCCTTTAAAGATTCTTATGCAGGTTCCCTTGAGGCAACACTTACCAATGATGAGTTTGAGTGCATCATAGAGTGGGATGGTTCTAAGTTTGTTGAAAGACTGCCTAATATAAAGGAAGCATTGAAGCTTGATCATGACGCAAAAGCCCAGGATACCTTGGACTATTACAAGACGTTTGACTACACTAAGGCAACCACTCTCGTAATTGATCAGATTGGTACTGAAGAAAATTCGTTCTTTGAGTCTTCTTTGTTAAAAGATAAGTACACTGAGATCAAAGATCAGTTTGGTGCTGTGATTCGTAAGGACTACGCTGGTGGTGACATCGGTAATGATGTGAAGGACAGACTTGACGAAAAGAAGAAGAATAACATGACTTTCGTTCCTGTTTATAACATTATCGATACAGATCAAGATCCAGCAGCAGTAAACTGGGGTAACGGCTGGCAGATGCCTAACACTGCTGATTTCGTAGAGCTGCTTGAGAATTGTGATTGGGAGTTTGAAGGTACAGGTTATAGAGTTACCTCTAAGGTAAATGGTAACAGTATCTTCCTGCCAGCTGCAGGTTATCGTTACGGCGAGCAGCAGTACGGAAACGGAAATGCTGGCTACTATGCTTCTGGTGAGATTACCGGTACTTACAGCTTCCCATCAATGGCTGCACAGCTTAAGGGCTCAAAGGGTGAGATTAATGGCAAAGAGAATATGCCTAACATGCTGATCTTCCAGCATGGCCAGTATAATTCCCTTGACCTCTACAACAACCTGAGCACTAGCTTCGGCGTTTCTGTAAGACCAGTTAAGAAGGTAGATTAAATCCTTATGAAAGTGCTTTAATGCCATATTTGAATGGCGGTAAGGCACGGGAAAATAAATAAAAGGCTGACTCATTCGTTGAGTCAGCCTTTTTTATGTATGCACGGCATGAGTGTTTTTAGCGTGAATTCTACGGAATAATCTTTTCTTGTTAGTGTCGTTAATATATACCATTAATGTCATTAATAATCTTATGATAAACATTCATTGTATTAATGAATGAAATTAGCGGCATTAACGTAAAAAAGCAAAAATGACCGAATCCGGGTTAAATAATCGTTAACATGTCAGGCTGCTTGAAATGTTAAATTGATGGGGCGGAAATTTCGGTTTGAAAACGTAAAATAGAAAGGCGGAAGACTGTTCTTCCGCCTTTTTTATGCCTTTTTTCGTGGAAAGGAATCGTTTTTGGGTGCAATGTCAATGCTTTTGCAGTGTAATCTCATTGCTTTTGCAGTGTAATAGCTACCATATTATACCCTAATATGATAGCTTTTACAGGGTAATATGATAGCTTTTACAGCGCTTCATCCTTCGTCAAAATACCTTTTTGACGTATGATTGTGTGTTAATGGCTTATGTCTGTGGTGGTTAAGTCTAAACTCTCATGCTTGCGCTGTACGACGTTGATTTCCGGTTTCCTGATTTTCAGACGTTAAAATTGACGTGCGTGATTGTTAAGAAATGAAAAAACGGGCCGCCCAAACCAATTGGACGACCCGCGTCATACATAATCGAACTTACTAACTAACTATCATTATCTGTATGCAGGGTTCTGATATTCCTTCTTTGCAGCATCATCCATCTCCATGCCATCGATATCGCCCTGTGGGATAGGACGCAGATAGTGACCAGGAGTGATGTCGCGAGTGTACTGCTGCAACTCGGTGTCTGCAAAATCTCTGCCTGCAATCTTGTAGGTTCCAGCACGCTCAGCCCACTTCTGTGTGCGGACGAGGTCGTACCAGCGGTAACCTTCACCCCAGAACTCACGGCTACGCTCGTCGAGGATGTAGTCGATGGTGATTTCTGCAGGAGTAGCAGCCTTCATTGCTTCGCTGTTGTCAATGTCAACAGTCATGCGGTCGTTTACAGAGTATTTCTGCTTGCCGGCACGTGCACGGAGTACGTTCACAAGGTCGCGTGCGCTCATAGAACCTGTTGCACCCATAACGGCAGCCTCGGCTGCGATGAGGTAGAACTCAGAGAACTTTGCGATGCTCCAAGGACGTGGGCTACCACCGTTCACCTTTGAACCTAAGCCACCATTGTTGTCGGTACGGTAGATACCAATCTTCCAGTTACATGGGTAGCACTTGCGGCTGATGTTCTTGACACTGCGTACGAAGTATGGAGTCTGAGACATAGAACCGAAGTTGAATCTTGTTACTTCCTGGTTCTCACCATTAATTACAGCAGTAGTCTTTGTCCAGTCGATGTTTGCCTCAGATGCTTCATCTACGAAACGGAAATAAATCTCGTTAGGCTTGATTTGTGAACCGTTAGGGCCATATACAAATGCATCCTTAGAATCTTCTTTGGTATTGGCATCGTATGCCTTGTCCCAGTTTGTGAAGTAGCTGAGAGTGAATGTACCGTCATAGCGAGAGTCGATAGCCTTTACAGCGTCTTCCCATACACCGCCCTCGAGGAATGCGTCAGCAACAGGTGCTATACGTGTCCAAGGACGTCCGAGACCTTGCACTGCCTCACGCTGAACAGGGTTTATCTTGGCATTTGATTTAGAGTTAAGAGCCTGTATCTCGGTGTAGTTCCAGGTCTCAAACCAGTATGCGAAGTTCTCTGGAGAACCACCGCCACCCCAGCCGTAGCCGGCGCCGCCGTTACCATACTGCTCGTTCTCGTCGTGGTCGGCATAGAGCATGACTTCAGTGTTGCGGTCTTTTGTAGCAACGTTTACGTCATAGAATGTCTCCTGCAGAGCGTATGGCTTAGGATTGTTGATGGCCTCCATAGCAACATTGTATGCCATCTGGAAATACTGTGCAGGTGTCTTGCCGTTAGGATCAGTACGCTGTCCGTTTGCCTTGGTAGCATCTGTGCCATCCTCTGGGTAAGTAGGGATGTTGTTAGGGTTCTTCAGCCACCATGCGTATGTCAGGTAAGCCTTAGAGAGATACAGACGAGCTACGTTCTTTGTTACAGTACCAGTAAGACGTGCAGTCTCTGGCAGGTCTCTAACAGCTATCTCGAGGTCGCTGAAGATAGCTTTGTAAACCTCAGGAACTGTATTACGTACAGAAGAACGGTTGGTTGAAGTGTTGAACTTCAGTTCACCAGAACCCAAATCAAGAGGCACACCACCGAATGTCTGCACAAGCAGGAAATAGTCGAAGGCACGGAAGAAGTTGGCCTCTGCCAGCAACTCCTGGCTGATACCTGCAGATGCACCGTTCTCGATGATACCGCTGGCAGTGTTGATATTGGTGAATGCCTGTCCCCAGAGGTTGCCGGCGTCACAGTTGTTTGGAGTTACCTGTGCCACGTCGCGCTTACCATTAGCGTCAAGCGTTTCGTCAAGTGATTTGAAGTTGTCGCCATTACCACTTTCTGCGAATGTGTACTCGTCGGTACCATTCTCACAGCTGTTCAGATAGTAACCGTTGCCATAGAAATAGCGCAGGTGGGCGTAGAGAGATGTCAGACCGCCCTCAATACCAGCCTTCGTAGTGAAGAATGTGGTATCGAACTGACTGCGTGGCTGCTCGTCGAGAATGTCGGAGCAGGAAACCAAAGTTGAGGCAAGGCCACAACTTACGATACCCGCAGCAAGATAATATTTAATATTTTTAGTTTTCATATTTTTTGAAAATCTTTTAATTTCGTTTTAATCGTTGTATTAGAATGTCACGTTAAGACCAAACATGAAATTACGTGTAGATGGGGTGTTGTAACCGATGATAGGCATCTTGTGCTTGCCAGAGTACTCACCGTAGCCCACTGCTGTATTCTCATTAGCCCATGAGTTTGTCTCTGGGTCGAGACCACACTCGTTGTTGTATGGTGAGAAGAGAATGAATGGGTTCTGGATTGTAGCATAGAGGCGCAGACGGCTGATGCCGAGGTTCTTGACTGCCTGCATCTTTGCGAAGTCGTAACCGAGAGTGATGGCACGAATCTTCAGGTAACCACCGTTGAAGTAGCCCAGTGTAGAAGCGTATCTTGCATTGTCGGTATCGCCTGCACCTGCTGGCTTCGGATACTTGGCACCAGTGTTCTCCTCTGTCCAGTAGTCAACGTCGAGCTGACCACGACGACCTGTGAGCATGTTGAGGTAACCGTTAGAAGAGTGGATGGCAGAGATAACCTTGCCGCCAATCTGGAAGGCACCGATAACAGTGAAGTCGAAGTTCTTGTAAGTAACAGTTGTGTTGAAACCACCGAGGAGGTCTGGCTCCATGTCCATAATCTGACGGTCGTCAGAATTGATGGCGCGCAATGGCTTGCCGTTCTCGTCGTATCCACCAGTGTATTTCACCTTAATCATACCAAGGTTGCCACCTGGCTCAAGGATATCGAGGTTTGTTGTACCGTCTGCATAAGTAACGATGTCGCTCTCATTCCACAGACCTTCGTACTCGTAGTCATAGATAACGTCAATAGGATGACCTACGAACCAACGGTTACCTTCGTTCTTTTCACGGCCAGACTCGAGGGCAGTCAACTTGTTGCGGTTAGCATAGAGGTTGATGCCAGCCTCCCAGTTCCAACCATTCTTGTTGTCGATGATGACACCATTCAGAGAGAACTCGAAGCCCTTGTTCTGTGTTGTACCGATGTTGCCAGTGTAACCTGTTACACCTGATGTAGAAGGCATTGAGACGTCAAGCAGCACGTCCTTTGTCTTCTGGACGTAGTACTCGAAAGAACCGTTCAAGCGACCGCTGAAGAGAGAGAAGTCGAGACCGAAGTTCCATGTCTTTGAATATTCCCAGCCGAGGTCAGGGTTAGGCAGTGCGTTTACATAGTAGCCAGCCTTGTAGGTGCTTCCGAAGTTGTAGTTGCGGACAGCAAGACCACCGAGGGTAGAGTATGGATCAATAGCCTGGTTAGATGTCTCACCGTAGCCGACACGCAGTTTCAGGTTGTCAACCCACTTGATGTCCTGCATGAAGTCCTCGCGGGCGATGTTCCAACCCAAAGAGAATGCAGGGTATGTGTGCCACTGGTGACCCTTTGCCAGACGTGAAGAAGCGTCTGAACGGATAGCTACAGAAGCCATGTACTTGTTGTCGTAAGAATACATCACACGACCCATCCATGACATCAGACCACTCTTCCATTCTCTGAAGTTCTGGAGAGTCTTGTCGCCAGTAGCCTTGTCGAGTGCATAGTACTGGAAGAGGTCAGAAGGAATGTCCTCAACTCTTGCGCCGCTTGACTCGTAAAGGGTCTGCTCTGCAGAGTACATGCCGACAACGTTCAGGTTGTGCTTCTCGTTGAATGTGCGGTCGTATGTAACGAGGTTCTCGATAGCCCAGTTACGTGTGATGTCGTTTGATACCCAAGCATTGTTGAGGGCGTTGGCATCCTTGTTGTTGATACCTGTACCGGTGAAACCGCCACCCTTAGAAGAACGGTAGTTCAAACCGATGTTCATGCGATAGCTGAGGCCTTCAACCCATGGGCACTTCACTTCGCCGAACAGAGTGTTGTAAGTACCGATACCGCGGGTTCTGTTGATCCAGTTCTCCTGGTCGCGCTCAGCTGTCTCTCTTGTGATGACTGCAGAATCATCAGCAGGCATTGACACGTAGCGCTTGTAGTTGCCGTCAGCATCGTATGGGCTTGTCAATGGTGTCTTGCTGAGTACATTGTAGATGTCACTGGTACCTGCGTTCTTGCGATAGCTGGTATTGGTGCTCAGTCCGAAGCGGAACCATTTGCCGATGTTCTGGTCGAAGTTGGCACGGATAGACACACGGTTGTATTCCTCGGTAGGGATTACAGACTCGTCATGGTAGTAACCCGCGCCGAAGCTGTAGCTGCCGCCGTTTGTACCGCCGGTAACGCTTACGTCGTGGCTGTAGCCTACGCCTGTCTTATAGTAAAGATCTTGCCAGTCTGTGTTGTTGTCGTCGCTCTCGTCCAGGGAGTTGCTATATTTGCCAGCATACTTACGGAACTTAGAATATGTAGGACCATCCATCATAGGATACTTGTTGAAGACAGTCTTGAAGTTCAGGTAGCCGTTGTAGCTTACCTTAGCAGGAGAACCCATGGCACCCTTGACTGTGGTGATGATGATGACACCGTTAGCACCACGAGAACCGTAGATGGCTGTTGCTGAGGCGTCCTTCAGGATGTCCATAGACTTGATGTCTGCTGGGTTGATGTCGCTCAACTGACCCATGAATGGGATACCGTCGAGCACGATCAGCGGGTCGTTGCTGGCAGAGAGCGAACGCTGACCACGGATGCGGATCTGCATTTCTGCACCCGGCTTAGAACTTGTCTGCTGCATGAGCACACCAGCTACACGTCCCTGGAGGGCCTGGGCAGCGTTGGTTGCAGCAATCTGGTTCAGCTTGTCGCCACCGATGTTGGCTACTGAACCTGTCACAGACTCACGGCGCTGTGTACCGTAACCGATAACGACAACCTCGTTGAACACGTTGGCTCCGTCTTCGGCGAGCGTTACGTTTACTCCGTCACCTGCCTTGATTTCCTGTGTCTCGTAGCCCACATAGGAAACAACGAGCGTTGCGCCCGGCTTGACATTGAGGGAGAAATGACCGTTTACGTCAGTAACGGTACCGTTGTTAGTACCTTTTTCCATGACCGTGGCACCGATCAGTGGACCCTGAGAGTCACTGATAACACCCGATGCCTGCTTCTGTTGCGTCTGTACGGCAGCAACTGTTGCTGTTTCTGCCGAAGCCTGCTGTGCGGTGGTCATGCCCAAAAGGCACAAGCCAGCCACCAAGGCTGTTTTCTTTGCTTTGAAACTCATACGTTTGGTTTGTTAGTAAAAAATATTTGTTAGTAATAAGTATGTTTGTTAGTAATATCAGTTTGTTGACATAGTTGACATATTTTATATAATGTAGTTTCTACATATATTATGTAGTTATATTTTTGATGATTTTGTTGACAATATTTAGGAATAAATAAAATCTGTTGCAAAGTTAAAAATAATCTTTTATTTGTTGTTCTATTTTACGTTTCGTTTTATTTCGTTTTTGTGTCAACCTTGTATTTTAATGGGGTTTGGGGATGGTCAAATAGGAAAAGAAATCTCGCGGTACGAAGTTAATTCTCCTCCATATTGTATGGTCTTAACGTCGTTCGCTCGGTACTTTCGACGTTTTCTTGTTTAGGGAAGCGTCTTCTAACATCGCCGGACGACCTGCAAATAATAAAGAGGATTAATGATAATAGAAAACAAAAACATTTTGTGGTTTCAGGAAAAGTTTGTAACTTTGCACTTGCAATATCGACAAAGCGAAGAATTAGTTGCTTCGCACAACAACATTGTACAGATTTGGTGCTGACGCAGCATGACTATCATGCCGCCGATGCTTAAAAGGGAATCAGGTGAGAATCCTGAACAGTCCCGCTGCTGTAACCTCTGTTATAGCGTCATTAACAACAGCCACTGCACAGTCCTTGTGGACTTTGTGGGAAGGCAATGACAGCTGGAGGAAGTCAGAATACCTGCCAATATCATGTTAACAACCATAGTAGCGCTCGTGGGTTAGGCACTATGGAACAACTTACACCTTTACATATAGGCTAAGGTTCTATTTATTTTTTTATAAAACAATGAAGACAATGTTTCAGAAAACATTGCTTTTGCTGCTGACGTTAGTCGTCGGCGTGTCCGCATGGGCATCGCAGGACGGCAACACTGTGCTGCAGGAGCAATGGGGACGGCAGGTCATAGATGTGGCCGCCGACCAGGAAATTACCTTCTACGACTGGAAAGGCACGGAAAGTATTGCGAGCAGTAGTTTGAACAACTCGCGATCGCTGACCGTGTTCAAACCTGCGGAAGGTATGAGTATTCAAATCACCTTCGAGAGCATCGATGTCACCAACGACGGTACAGGTTGGATGGGCGAAGTGTGGGTGTATAGCGGAGACCCTGATTCGGAGGGTTCTTTCGAATACAATGCCACGCTGAGCAGCACTTCCACGCTGCCCGACGGCACCGTGCTCGAAAAACTCGACGGTACGTATTCCAACAAGACCTATACGTCGGCAGCTGCTGACGGCTCGCTCTCCGTGGGCATGCTGTGGAAATATGCCAAGGCGTGTGACGGTTGGGTGGCAAAGGTGAAGTGCGTGACACTGGAAGACATGACAGTGACAGGCGCCGGAAGCAACTACGACGATGTGGGCGGTGCGCTCACGTCGAGAAACAACGTGGCGCTTGCAAACGCCTATGTAACTGCTACGGGTGTGATGAACCCCGACCATGTGACAACCATCGGTTTCACGATGACGCAGAACGACAACGCTTTCGACCCGTTGGCACTGAAACTCTTCAAGGACGGTACACAGGTAAGCGCCACTGTCAGCGCTGACGGTGAGAACTATGCGTTTGCATTGGACGAGGCTCTCTCTGACGGTACAACGACATTCACCATTGCCGGTGACTTCCTTGCCACGTCAGCAGTGGGAGCAAAAGCACAGGTGGACATAACAAAGATTGCATCGACTGGCCAGGCTGATGGCATAGCACCATTCACGTCTGCAACAAGCGTGGAAGTGGTAAACCCTGCCATCGTCATTATGGGCAGTGAGGCACAGACCGTCACCGTAGGCGAAACCTCGCTGGCATTCTTCGATGAAGGAGGCAAGGACGGAGGCATACAGGCAAAAACCAACGGACAGGTGACATTCCTCTCTGGCGAGGAAGGCAAGAAAGTGATGGTGAACTTTACTTCTAACAATATATGGCACGGCACATACTACAATCAGGAGCTGCGCATATATAACGGTCAGGAGGTGAGCGACGCCAACCTTATCAAGACACTGCAGAAGGACGAGACAGGCATAGTACGCTCGACTGCAGAAGACGGTTCGCTGACAGTTGTGCTGTTCAGCGATGCTTCGTCAACGACTGCCGCCGACGGCTTTGAGGCAAGCGTGAGTCTGTTCACTCCGCAGGCGATGACCTTCGACGGCATCACGACCGCTGCAGCATCTACGGAGACAGTGGCAGCAGGTGATGCAGAGCAGGATATGCTTACCATCAACGTGAAGACTAAAGACACTGAACCAGCCATACAGGTTACCAAGATGACGTTCACCGCAGGCGAGAACAGTGCACTCGTGACAAAAGCAGCGCTTTACTTCGGTACCACGAAGGTGGGAGAGGCTGATGTTACAGGTGAGTCGTTCACCGTCACACTCGATGAGGCACAGCCACTCGTTGAGGGTGACAATGCTTTCACTCTGAAATATTCCATCAGCGACGAGGCACTCAATGACCAGTCTGTCAGTGCGCAGCTTGCAAGTGTTACGGCACTTGTCAATAATGCTGCAACAACAGAGGCAGTGACTGCCGAGGCATCTGTGCGTACGGTGAAGAACATTGCGATTAGCCATGCAAGTCAGGGCACAGTAACAAAGACTGTCAACGGCTCTCTGGGTTTCGAAACCAAGAAAGCATCGGAATACAATTCTTACTGCGAGGCTGGTACAGACAACCGCGTGAATGTGTTTGTGCCTAAGCATGATGGCATGGTTTGCCAGATAGACTTCAGCGAGTTTGATGTGACGTATTCATCTACCACCTACGGCACCAAGTCTGTATTCAAGATTTACGCCGGACAGGGCACCACTGGAACCTTGCTGTGGGAACTTAACGACAACAGCCAACAGTCAACGGGTCCTGGAAGCGTAATTCGCTCATCGGCTGCTGACGGTGCTCTGACTGTTGTCTTCAATCCTAATTCTTCTTATGGCTATTATAGTAAGGGTTGGAAGGCCACAGTTTCTGAATACCAGCCATCAGCGATGGCTGTTGACACCATCGAGGTGGCACAGGCTTCTACTGCCGCTGCTTCTATGGGCGCAGCCAACCAGGAACTGCTCACGGTGAACGTGAAGACAGAGGGCAACCTCGAACCACTGCAGATGGGTGGTATCAAGGTAAACCTGAAAGGCACTGAGGCAAACATCAGCAAGGTCACTGTTTGGAAGGACGATGCAAAGATTGGCGAGGCTGATGCTGCAGAAGAGGTGACGGTGACATTCGACGAGGCAGTAACGCTTACTGAGGGTGGCAACGTGTTCACCGTTAAGGTTGACGCAAGTTCTGAAGCCATCCCTGAGTCGGTCATTGATGCCAAGGTTACGGCTGTTGTAATAGGTACAGAGGATAAATCTGTAAAGGCTGGCGACCCTGAAGGCTCACGCACGCTGAAATTGATGTATCTGCTGCAGAACGGTGACAACGGAGTGTTTACTGTTACAGAAGGTAAGCCGATAATGCTCTACGATGACGGTGGAGCCGACGGCAACGCTTCTGCCAACTTCAACGGCACCGTGACGTTCGTGCCTCAGTCACCAGCCGACTGCATACAGCTTACGTTCAAGGCATGGGATGTATATTACACATCGAAGCTTAATGTATTCCAGAAGGACAATGCCGAGGGCGACTACGATGCACAGTACTCTATGTATGACAATATGCCGGAGAAACAGCCGATACGCGCCACAAGCGAGGACGGCAAGATAACGCTCCAGTTCATTACCGGCACCAGCGGCCCGGCAGGCTTCGCCATCGAGGTCAGCGCATACACCAAGCAGGATGTATATGTGAAGAGCGTGACAACTGAAGACATCAGCGTAAGCGAGGTACTGAAGGGACAGACCGACACCCGTATGCTGAAGATAACAGTGGAGGCTGACGGTGAGAAGGCACCGCTCGACATCACTGGCTTCAACTTCGCTGATGCTGACAATGCGTGTGTATCTGCACAGCACATCTATCAGACTGGTACGGTAGATGGCTTCTCTGCAAACGAGGAGTTCAACGGCACATGCACCATATCAACCCCAGGCACATACTATTTCTGGGTGGCATACGACATTAACAGCGATGCTACGGTAGGTCAGGCAGCCACTGCAAGCCTTGCAAGCATCGTTGCGGGTGACGAGACCGTAACCGTAAGTGACGGCGACGTTCCTGTCATTGCATCCGTGAGTGTGGCACAGGGCAAGAGCGGCACATACACCGTAGGTGGTGCAGATGCCGATTACGCTACCATACAGGGTGCCATCGACGACCTTGGTTCACTCGGCATAGAAGGTCCTGTTACGCTCAACATCCGTGCAGGTGAATATAATGAGCGAGTGCGCATACCTTATATAAAGGGTATGGGTGCAACCAACACTCTGACACTGCAGAGTGAAAGCGGACAGCGTGACGTGAAGATATATCACGACCAGTACACCTCTGGAGGCTACAGCGACGATCAGTATTCTAAGGTATATGGCGTTGTTACGTTCTATGAAGCCAGCTATGTCACGCTGAAAGGCGTGGAGGTTACCACCACCGACCTGAACTACGATGCAGTGGTGATGGTGAAGAACCAGAGTCGCCATGTCACGATTGACGACTGCTACATACACGCTGCCACTACCACAAGCAATCAGCAGGACATCTATCTGATAGGACACTATGCACAGGATGTGGCAAACTGCAACAACGACTATCTTACCGTCAGCAACTCGCTGCTCGAAGGTGGATATATCGGTGTCAGCATGGGCGGTACAAGTTATGTGGCACTGCCTAAGGAAGTGGGCGGTGTGATTGAGGGCAACACCTTCAAGAACCAGGGTTCAAAGGCTATATACTGCTACGATGAGCTCGGCGTGAAGGTGAAGAACAACACCATCATCATGACTGACGAAGTTACGACAAACGCCACTATGGGTGCGCTTGACTTTACTTTGCGCGATACCTACAGTCAGTCAAGTGAGATTACGGGCAACACCTTCAACCTCGCACCGTCTAAATACACCGCAGGTATGTATCTGCGCCAGATGGCAGGTACTGCCGAAGCTCCTATCATCATTGCCAACAACGTAGTCAACGTGACATCACTCAATACAAGTTACGGTGGCGTAAAACTCACCGACAAGGCTGTAAGCAACGTATATATCGCCAACAACACCATCCGTTTGAACGGCGAGAATACGGGTGTGGCACTCTGGCTGCTTGACAAGCTCAACGGTGAGAACGTGAACGTAATTAACAACATCATACAGAACGAGGGCAGTGGCTATGCAGTAAACCTCTATAATGATGAGAATATCGGCAAGATTACGTTCCAGAACAACATTATCTACACTGCAGGTGCAACCTTCTTCCGTGCCTCATCCGGCACTAATGGTGACTTCGCCGCCTTCGTGGAGAATACGGGCGCAACAGGCAGCATCAACAAGAAGGTGAACTTCCTGAGTGATGCAGTCCTTGAACCTGCCGACAACCTCGAAGGTGATTTACAGAAGGCACTTGCACTTGCATACGTTACCACCGACATCAACGGCAAGGCTCGTCCTGAGGAGGACATCACCATCGGTGCATATGAGTTTGACGCTGATGCAGTGGGTGCTCCTGTAATGCAGGAGGGCTATCCCGCAGTGGTTAGCCACATTGACGGTGTGGCTTCGGTATCAGTGAAGACCGACATGGCTTCTACTGTATATTACATCGTGAAGAAATCTACGGAGGATGCTCCTACTACTGATGAACTGGCAGCTGCCGACACCAAACAGGATGTGGCAGCCAACACAGAGACATCAATCACCATCAGCAACCTCACCGACGGCGAGGAGTATGTGGTTTACATGCTGCCCGTCAGCCTGCGTGGCAACGCCGCTGAGGCTGCAAGCCAGACCGCAGCATTCACAATGGAGGTAACACCTGTGCCGTTGGAGAAGCCAGAGGCTATGGTCTTCATCAACAACTCTGACGAGGAAGAGACAATGGAAGCCGGTTCAACGGTTACACTGATGGCTATGGTGACGGTTGACGAGCGCACAGCTCCTTACACCCTGACATGGATGGACCAGAAGCACAACGTATTGCTGTCCGAGACCTTCGACGAGATGCCTGACGACATCTTCATGACAACGGACGAACCTACACAGTGCACCGACTACATCTTCCTCGTAACCGACAGTGAAGGTGGGGCAGACACCGCTACCGTGCGCGTCATCGTTACCGGTGACATGGCTGCAGCTACGTTTGAAGACCTTTACCTGGAGGAGGAAAGCTATGAGGACGGCCGCAACCTGCCATTTGGCTCGTTTGTGAGCGGTTCATTCAAGTTCGACAACTTCTATTCGCCTGACTACGGCGGCTACTGGGGCAACTACGGTTATACCAACATGACATCGACCAACTTCGACGGTTACTTCCTCGGACAGTGGAAGAACGCTACTGGCGGCGGTGCAGAGGGTTCAGAGAACTACATGGTGGCATATCCTGGTTACTACGGTGGTAAGATTTACGTCATGAACAACCCTGACGGTGAGGTAATCAGTGGTTTCTACATCAACAACGATGCTTACACCATTGACAACATCGTGAACGGCGACGGACTGAGCGACGACGGTGGACTTCCATTCGGCAAGGGCGACTTCCTGAAGCTGACCATCACTGCCAACAACGGCAACAGCATCGACGTATATCTGGCTGACTACCGCGCTGACGACGAGGCTGACCGCTACTACATCAATGAGTGGACATGGGTTGACCTCACTGAACTGGGTACGGTGAAAGACCTGTCCTTCACGTTTGAAACCACTAAGAAGAACAGTTACGGTCCTACCACCGCAACATACTTCTGCATGGACAACCTTGGAGGCGAGGCTCCGAACCCAACGGATGTCAAGACAGTCAAGAACGCAGCGTACAAGTCTGCCGGCACGTATGACATCATAGGCCGTCAGACCAACGGTCTGAAGCGTGGATTCAACATCATCCGCATGAATGACGGCACTGTGCGCAAGGTAATGGTGAAATAATAAATAGTATCAGCACTTGGTACCATATGTACCATGTGCTGGTACAAGTAGTACCAACAATAGAAACAGCCCGTACCAACACTTGGTACGGGCTGTTTCTATTTGTTTACTTAAATCGGATTATTTAGCTTCTATGCCGCTAACCCTGTAGTTCTTGTCACCATGCCTGATTATGATGGCATCGTTGTCAGCAAACTTTCCGTTTTTTAGTGATGCTTCACCGTTTACGGCGTTTATTGCTGTCGGGGTGTCTTCCTCGTCAATGCTTCCGAATGCAATCTTTGCATTAGCATTGGCAGGTCCGGTGATGTAGGCAGACAGACCGTTGAGGGTGGAATTGCTGCCGCCCTTCATGATTCTGGCGTTGTTTGCCACACCGTATTTCCCATACATTGAAACCCCCGGTGTGTAGTTGCCTGTCATAGTCCATGAACCAGCGGTGAGATAGCCTGCTTCTGCACTGTGTACGGCAAGGTCGGAAAATGACGGAGCATCAAGAGCCTTGCTAAGGTAAATAATGCAGGGACGGTTGGCTTCTATCTCTGCGGCGTTGACAAAATGCAGGGTATATTCACCGTTTTTGTCTGTCACGTCGCTCAGGTATGCCACGTATGCCTCTGTGTCGCCGCCAGTGAACTTCTCTACTGACATGTTGAACGGCAGACAGAGCGTAGAGTAACCGACCTTGAAGTTGCGGTCAACGGTAACGGTGCTGTATCTTCCTTCTTCATAGTCAGGCAGGGCACTTGTTGATGAAAGTGTGAGTTCGGCTGGCACAAGCTGTTTCAGTGTGATGTTGTCAAGGCACAGACCACCGTATGTCTTACCTGTATAATAAGTCCAGTTGCCAACATATATCAGATTTTCATTAATGGTGTATTCCTCTGATGTGCCAGCAGCCTTGTCGGTCACGGTCATGAATGTACCGTCGGCAGAGGCTTTGATATTGACATGATACCAGTAAGGCTCCAGGTTCGCAGTGAATGTGCCTGTCTCTGTGCGGTTGAGAGAGAATGTGCCAGTTGAGTTTGCTGCATCCGTATGGGCTTGTGTTGTAACTTTCCATGAGCAAAGTTCTGCATTACCGGTGTCAAGGATTCTGAACTCAGCTGTCTGGGCACCAGAACTACTGCTACCATCGGTTGGGATTACAGCAAAGTCGAAGTCAAGGGTATATCCGCTTGCCGTGGTATAGCCATCACCTACACTTGGCAGGGCAGAGAATGTGAACGTACTACCATTCGTGGCATGAGCATTGAATTTTCCGTAGTGTGTGTCATCACCCAAGTCATCCTGCTCAGAGAAGAAACGGTCAGACTGGGTAGCGCTCCAATCATTGCTGATTGTGCTTGCCGTTTCAAAGTCCTGCTGATAGAGCACTTCGCCGCTGTTCACAATGTTTGTTGGGTCGTTGCTTACGGTTTCACTTTCTTCAGCGAATATGATGCTGACAGATGGGTTCTGTATGTATGCACCACCGGCTATTGTTGCGTAAGCAATGATGTTGAGTACACCGTCAGCATCTGCAGTGAAGGCATTGGTAATGTCGAATGTGTAGGTGTCGAATGCTGTTTCCTCTGTTGCCGTACCTCCCTGTGCATCGCCCAATACGGTGATGGTCTTATCGGCGGTGTTGTATGTCATGTCACTTGACCATGTGCTGGTGTTGTAACCTACGCCAAATATCATGGCGCGAGTGCCGGCAATGGCTCCCGAACCATCGAAAGTGAGCAATACGTTCTTGGCATCTTTGCCCTTGTATTCAGAAAGGTCAACCTGCATATAGGTGATGAAGTTTACATCCCAGCTTGTTTTGGCAAAGCCTACGCTGTTGGAAACACTGTTGTAACCGGTCTCTGCAGTTTCTACCTCACCATACGAAACGTTCGGATCGTTATAGTTCACATACGTCATCTTGACCTGCGGTGCAGCCTCTGTTCTCGTAACCTCAGGATATGTCATGTGCGAGTGGTCAACGGTGAAGAACAATGTCAGGGCATCTTCGCTGCAACCTGTATAAGTTGCGGTCAAGTTGTACTCGTTGCCGGTGTTGGAAGTGATAACAGCCGTCACGTTCAGTTCGTGTGCGTTGCTGTATGTTACGGTCATGTTCACGTCAGCTTCTGCCATATCTGCAACGAATGTAGCATCGTCAGTCCAGTCTTTCGTTATCGTGACGTTGGATGCCGTGGTGCTGTGACCAGGAGCAAGTGCCACGCCGTCGGCACGGAGGCTGAAGTATTCAGCATAGTCGGCGCGGTCAGCGGTAGAGTGGCCTTCACCGTTCACGGCTGCAAGAATCCAGTTGTAGTTATCGTTCTTGCCACCGTAGTTGGTGAACTTGAACTCGCAGCTGTTTCCTGCCTCTAACGTGTATGACGGTGAGAACTCTGTCCAGATAGAAGAAATGTTATTCTTTGAACCGATGTATGCCTCGTTTTCAAATGCCACGTTGAGGTATATCGTGCCGTCCACATTCTCAAGTGTCTGTACGGTGTTGCTTGCGAAACCAGTGGCGCTCTCTATGGCGATGTCGCTGATGTCGCCGCTGATGTTCTCTGCATCGCAGAGTGGATATGTGCCGACAGAGATTTTAGAATTGGCAGAGTTTACCTCGAATACCGGTGCAACGTATTCAGGACCGTATTCCCATACCGTCTTGCGCAGGTTGAGGTTTTCTACGGTCAGCTTGTCATATTGTCCTCTTGTTTTGTTGATGTCAAACACCACCCTTGCACCTTCGTGTAGGTTGAGGGTCTTGAATGTGGCGTTCTGGTAGTCAACATTCTCAGGTGATCCACCGTTCTCTGCAGCGGTCTCGCTGATGTAGAGCCTTGAACCATACTCCATGGTCACAGGCTGGTTGAATGTTCCTGCTGTGTAGAGAGCTGTGTGGCGGTTCATCCACAGCGGACTGTTCTGCATGGTGCCGTTGAAGGCAAGTGCACCTCCCCATACGTCGGTGTTGCCGTTGTATGTCTGTGTTACATCAGGCAGTTTCAGCGTACCGTCACCCTGCTTCACTATGCGGGTGCTGCCGGTGAAGGCGCTGCCCGTGAGTGTGTGGGTGTAATACTTGTAGGTGATGTCGTATTGCATGGATGTTGCCTCAGACGGTGCTGAACCCTGTACCCATGACGGAGCGTTGTCTATATAGATATAAGGAGAAGCACCGTTGGCTACGTTGACGGTCATGTCGTTTGTCTCACATGTAATCAGAGTGTTGTCGGTGGTGCTGATTGTGCCGCCGTTGGCAATCTCAGTACGTCCTGCCATCGTCAGTGCAGGTGGAGCGGCGGTGATGCCTTCCATCTCGCCGAGGAAGTATGATACGTGTGGAGTCTGGTTGTAACCGCACATCTGCCATACCATAGCGTTACGATACTGGTGGTCGTACCACAGTGAGTAGTTGCGCCAAGGCGTCTCAATGGTAGTGGTGTAGATGCGGATTTTGTTTGCGGCGGTGCGCATGATGAATTCCTCGCGCCAGTCACCCAGAATGTCGCCCATATAGCATGGGGTGGCCTTTGTCCAGTTGTTGGTCAGCGAACCTGTCAGTTCCTTTATCTGTCCTACTCCAAACTTATATATACCACCTGGATGATCGTCATAGTTGGGTGAACCAGTACCGTCGAATGTCTCTTCGCAGAGGTCGCCGTCCCAGTAGCAACGGAAGTTCTGCGACATACCGTCTGTGCTGTATCCGCCAACGTGTTCGTTTGCCAGCAGGCCGATAGGATTCTCAGAGTCGCGAGAACTTGAAGCGATGGAACCAGGGATGTCATTGCTGAAGTTGCCGGCAATGGCGCGGCCGTCATCTCTGCCAGCCACGAAACGATAATAAATCTTTGATGTAGTGAGGTCACGGTAGTTGTTGCCTGGGTTGTCCTCATTACAGAAGAAACCCTCCTGTCCATGCACATACGGATTGAGGTCGCCGTGATGCTGTGAGTCGCCGTGGCCCAGACCAGTGGTTGACAGTCCCATACCGTTGTCATCGATAACCATACTTCCCCATACTATCTCGTCGCGGCCGTCCCAGTCCACGTCAACGATGGCGTAGTTGTGGTAGCCCTGTCCCTTCCATGGACCGTTGGAATTGTTCATCCAGCGCCAGCGCTCAGAGAGTTTGTGAGTGTTCTTGTTCACGTCGAGAGCCACGAACTTGTGGCGTGTGTATATACCGCGTCCCACGAATATGCTCGGATTGCGTCCGTCAAGATAAGGAGCACCATAGAAGTATTTGCTTGAGCGGTGGCCATAGCCGTCACCCCATGCAGCATTCAGGTCAGTCTCGTCGCTTTCCAGTCGGGCGCATGGGAAATCAATGATGTCGTATATTTCACCAGTCTCGCCATTGCAATATACAAGGAACTCCTTGCCATAGTGAGTGAACCATTCCACTGACCTTGCTGTCTTGTCTAACTGGAATATAGAGTATTCTGTTTCATTGGTTCCGTCATTGACGGTGACTGTCGTTGTGCGACCGGTGGCATGCACACCGTCACCCTCTGTTTCGTTGGCTGTAGTCGTGGCATACAATACACCGTTCTGAATGCTTGTGGTAACCCAGTCGTCTGCAGCTGTGGCCGTAGCATTGTTTGGAAGTCCGAAAGCCAGTGCCACAGTAGTTGCACCAGCAGCAAGGCCGCGTGGTTCACGATAGTTTGTCCATGCAGTGCCGTTTTGTCCGTCGGCTCCTATCTGATATGTTGTGCCGTTAGACATGTGTATGGTGGAACCTTCCTCCAGTCGCATGAGCACCTCAGCCTTGCCGTCCTGGTCCCAGTCGTAGCCCACGATGTTCTGTTCGTTGTTTTGGAAGTCACCCATGTTTGGACCGCAGTTCACCCACCAGCGTACCGAACCGTCAAGGTTCATTACCTCGAAGATGGTGTGCTCATTGTACCAGCCGTTCTTCTGCATGGCATTGTCCACCTCATTCTTGTTGTCATACTTGATGAGTATCTCCACTTGTCCGTCGCCGTCAACGTCAGCAGCGCAGGCATCGTTAGGAACAAGTGTAGAGTGAATGGCTGAAGGATGTTGTGGTGTGATCTCAAGATAATCGTTAGCCCATACGCTCTTTGCTGCAGATGCTTCTTGCTCTACACCTTTTACTACTGCCTTTACTGTGTAGGTGCTCGATGTCGTACCACTGGCATCTGTAAAGTTTGTCACTGTCAGCGGTTCGCTGTTTATCTTCGTTCCATTACGATACAGGTTATACGTTACGTCGTAGTATTCCTCAGCCTGCTGACGCCAACTTACGAATACTCCGTTGGAGACCTTGACTGCCACCAGACCACGGTCCAGCGGGTCAGTCTTTCTTTGTGCATTGGCCGTGACGACGGTCAGTGCTAAAAGAAGTAATATGAAAAGATGTTTTTTCATTTTTAGTTTTTTGATAAAAAGTTTTGATAGAAGTTAGTTAGCTAAATTTTTATGGAAATTTATCCTTACCTACGGCGTACCATTAATTTCCATGAATTATCATGAATTTTTCCATAAAATTTAATTTATGAGAAAACTTGTGACTTTCGTGAGAATTTATGGTGCCTGGCAGAGAATAGTATTAATTCCATGAATAATTAATTCTAAACACTTGGTTTGTGTTTTCATGTCAGTCAAACAAACCGTCAAACTCCTCGTCATCGTCGGGGTCGCCGGTTGTCTGATCTCCTTGGTTGGTAAGGTCGCCAGATTCACTCAGCAATCTCACTGGTCTGGATCTGACTATCACCAATGTTGGAATAGTGTACTCTTTTTTCTTCATGGTTATCGTTTTTTTAAAATGTATTTCTTGAGTGTAGCATATAGCCGTGTCTTGCGAGGAATGTTATTATTCCTCGTCCTCGTCCTCCATCATGAAGTAATTGGCAGCCTTTGCGTCGGCCTCTCCGTTCTCTGTTACTTCGATGGCCGATGCCGCCATTATCGTTGCATGGCTTGTCTTGAAAACCTTGATGTTTGGTTGTATGTAGTGGCAATTCTTTTTCATCATTTCACAATGTTTTTTTGTTGTTCTTTATGTAAATGCCTGCCGGTAAGTTCTTGCTGCTGTTCATTCGCATACCGTTTACAGAGTGTATGACATCATGTGAAAGCCTCTGCACCTCTTTGTTGAGAGAAATGCCAGTGGCTTCGTCTTCGTCTATTACGGCGATGCCGAAAGATGCCTTTGCATTGTTAGCGTTGCTTACAGTCATATACCAGCGGTTGGGCTTTATCGTTGTCTCGCCCGATGTGCGGTGACTGATGCTGCCGTTCGACATGTAATAGTAGTTGTTGGTAGAGTTGGCAACCACCGAATGGTTGAGGCCAGTGAAGGTGTATGTCGCTTTGTTGGTCTGGCATACCTTCTGACCGTTTGTGGCGGCGTATGTTGTGTTGTTCACTGGGATGATGGTGATGTCTCCCGCTGTCTTAGCCCTGATGAGATACGGCATGTTAGGCTGTGTGGCGCCGCTCTTGATCTTTGTCACTATCAGCATGTCGTCGTCCTCATCATTTACAACGCCGTCATTGTTTGTGTCGCGGTATGGTGTGAATGCCGTTATCTCTGCAATGTCGAACAAGTCCGTATAGTCAGCGATGTCGATGGCGAAAGGCACATAGAGGGCCGTCCATTTGCCGGCCAGTGTAGCGCTGAAAGTCTTGGTGAATGTCACTTCCTCATACTCCGTGTCAGACGTTGCTGTATATTCCTCGCCGTCTGTCAATGCACAGGTTGTACTTGGACGTGTTATGGTGACGGATGAGAAAGTAGGATATGGTGATGCACCACGCATGATGTAAAGCGTTCTGACACCAGTGAAATCATCTGTAAACACGAATGTGTTGCCGCTGATGTTGTTCGTTGATTCGTTGGTGTATGCTGTGGCGAGATGACCTCCATCACCGCCTGTTGTGGTCAGTATGTCGCCAGCCTGCAGTGCGTGGTCAAGTTCTATCTTTACATAAGAGTTGCCAGAACCTCCCAGAGTAATTCCTGTTGACTTTATATAGACTTTTGCATCGTTGTGACCGTTATACAGTGAAGCGGTGCCTCCTGTTATTGTGGCATAGTCTGCAAGGTTTATGGTTGACTTGCCATTTACTGTGACATCACTCGTCGCTGTTGTTGTCATAGAGAAGAATGTTCCGCTAATGTCATCTGTGGAACTTCCCTGCTCGTCAAGAGGATAATACTCCTCGAAAGATTCTGTGGCATCGGCGCGTTCTGCCTTGGTGATGCTCTCCACGAGGGAGTTGGCATATACCTCAAGGTCGGTGTAGTAACCGCGAGAGTCGAGCATGTATGTTGCTGCGTTGTTTACAGAGTTTGACAGTCCGTGTGCCGTCTCCCAGTCGTCAGGTATTCCGTCATTGTCGGTGTCTGTCTTTGGCGTACCGCTGTATGTAGGCCATCCGTCCACGTCGCTCTGTGTGTCGATGAGACCGTTGGTAGAACCGTTGCTACCGCCATATGTGGCAGTGCCGTTGGTCGTCTCTGTTGCTATGCGAGTGTCAATAGCATCGCGGCTGAGGCTTGCGCCTGCGTATGCCACGGTCTTTGCGAAAGCATTGTCGGCAGAGTGGAGCGATATGGTGTTGTACATGTCGAAATCCACGTAAGACGATATGTAGCGGTAGTTTGATATGCAGTTGGTTCTGAAGGCTGAAAAGTCATATCCACTGTCGAAATCGATGTTGTTGCAACCTGTGGATGAAGTGTTTAGGGTGACGGTTGCGCCGTTCACCTTATTGCCGTTGATATAGAACTTGCCCGGCACTATGTCTATTTTGTTGCTGCTGCAGTTTCCACAACTGGTTGTAGGGTTAAGCAGACGGTTATATTTTGAAGTCGTCAGGGTGTACGGTCCCGGCTTGTAGTAGTTGTTTATCATGTTAAACTTCTTCGGCTGAAGTCCTGGCTTGTTCTCACCGCCGTAGGTGGAGTTGCTTCCCCAGTTGTAAACCACATTGTTCACATAGTCAACGATGCCGTCCTGCTCAGATAAATAGCCGTGGTCGAAGCGCGGGTTGCGTGAGTCATGGTGAGCCAGGAGGTTGTGATGGAAAGCCGCTTTGTCGCCGCCCCAGATGCCGCCGTAGCCGTGACTGCCTTTGTCGTGTACGGAGTTGCGCAGCGACTCAGAGAGTATGCACCACTGCAGTGTGAAGAACTCGTTGCCGTAGAATGAGGCGCACTCATCCACGCACCATGACACCGAGCAGTGGTCAATGATGATGTTTTGCTTATAGCTTCCCGTCTTGTGACTTGCCGACATGGCATCGTTATCGTTCTTTTCCGTATCGCCCATGCGACAGCGGATGTAACGCACGATGACGTTGTTGGCATTGATGTGGAAAGTATAGTTCCTGAGGCAGATGCCGTCGCCCGGTGCCGTCTGTCCCAGTATGGTGCAGTTGTCCTTCTCTATCTTCAGGTCCGACTGCAGTTCTATTATGCCGGCCACGTCGAACACGATGATGCGTGCTCCATTTGTCTTTATTGCTTCACGCAGAGAACCTTCGCCATCGTCGTTGAGGTTTGTCACATGGATTACCTGTCCGCCGCGTCCACCGGTGGTGTAGCGACCGAAGCCTTCAGCCCCTGGGAATGCAGGAGCAGAATTGAATTGCGCCAGTGATGTCTGCGCACATGAAAACAATATCAAGAGTATCAGCGTCTTGATAAAATGATAGGGTAGTTGTTTGTTAGACATAATTGCCTGTATTTGTATATACTTTATTGCTTTTGAATATTCAATGGCAAAGATACTATTTATTATTTATATACACAAGAAAAAAAGATATTTTTCGCATAATAATCGATGTTTACCCTGCAATATTGTGGCTTTTAAAATATTTTCAAGGTAATATTGTATAATTTGGCCCCACCCTGGGAGGGAGGCTTTTGGGAGTGATAGGGGAGTAGATTTCTCATAAATTATATTTTATGGAAAAATTCATGATAATTCTTGGAAATTAATGGTACGCCGTAGGCAAGGATAAATTTCCGCGAATTATGTAGGATGAATCCGACATTTAGGCAAATGTTAAAAATGTAAAGTTTTCTTAATTCGGTGTAAAAGCTATCAAATTACAGTGTAAAAGCTATCGTTTTAGAGCGTAAAAGCTATCGTTTTACACTGCAAAAGCTATGCTTTTACAACGTAAAAAGGCGTTGATTAATGCACAATGCATAATGCACAATGCACAATTATTACGGACAACTCGCATTTTTTGTTTTGTATGACATAATTATACATTGTGCATTTTGCATTATGAATTGAAAAAAACGTTTTAAGGCCCCTCTGTTGCATCGTACCCCTTTTCTGGACACTTTGTCCACCCACCACGTTTACCCCGTCTTAAAATGAGTTTTCTGAATAGTGGAGAAATAGAAAAAAAACATTATACTACGAATTGCACGAATTATACGAATCCATCAGCGAAGATCTGTGACATCTGTGGGAGAAATAAATATCCCTTACAATCCTTTACTATCTGCGTGAGACATTTCCTTAGAAAACAACGCAATTATTTTGCTGTTCCAGAAAAAGTTAGTAACTTTGCACTCAATATTGAATAATGCTGAATGGAATAAGGAAGAAAGTTTATGTGGGGATACTGCATAAGTATTAAACCTTAATCCACTCATCCTTAATCTAATGATGCATTGCACTCGTAACATATAATAAGTGAATAATGGAAGGTAACGAACGCTACATAAATCCATATACTGATTTCCAAAAGGAATACTGGGATTATACGAGTACGTTGCAAACAGCGGAGAAGAAAGGTCGTGCGGAGGGTCGTGCGGAGGAAAAACGTGATACTGCGCGAAAGTTGAAAGCGATGGGCGTGCTTTCTGATGAACAGATAGCCGCTGCTACAGGACTGACGATTGACGAAATAAAGAGTTTGTAATATGTCTGTTTGTGAGTTAAATAATCATAACACGTTGGATTTTATTGGGCAAATGTTTGCTCAATCCAATATTTTGTATATCACTCACTATATAAGAACCTCTATAGGAAAGAAAACGGATGCGTCCGCATGCGTAGCCTGATGGCTGCGCGTGCGGACGCTTCGCGTATGTCCCACAGATAGCACAGATATTCTCAGATTTTATTACCAGCAAATTATATAAATTATGAAAAGAAAGACTAACTTAAAGAATCGAATTTTTCTAATTGTTATGATGCTCATGACAATGGTCGTGAGTGTTAATGCAGCAACAGATTGTGTTTATTATGCAGTGCTTGACGAAAATGATAGTACTTTAACGTTTAAGTTTACTGAGAAATCAAGTTCGCCGAATACTTACTTTTATGATATTGACACTTACATTTATAGTACGGAGGTCAAAGATGATACTCCTGTATGGTTTAATAAAAGAAATTCTGTTAAAAAAGTTGTCTTTGACTCTTCTTTTTCACAATGCCGTCCTATGAATTGCTATGGTTGGTTTCGTGATATGAGAAATTTAAGAGAGATAGAAGGAATAGAATATCTTAACACCTCTTATGTGACGAACATGGGGTATATGTTCAGTGGTTGTTACAATCTTACAACCCTTGATGTTAGCGGTTTCAGTACTTCTGAGGTCAGTGATATGAGTCATATGTTCGAACGTTGCTCAAAGCTCAAAGTCCTCGATGTAAGCGGTTTTTACACCGCTCACGTCAATGATATGAAATATATGTTTGCATTCTGCTCTGCTCTTACAACCCTTGATGTCAGTGGCTTTTATACGAAAAGAGTAACGAATATGAGCAATATGTTTTTTGATTGTCGTGCTCTTACAACCCTTGATGTCAGCGGTTTCAATACTTATTGGGTCAGTAGTATGACAGGCATGTTTGATGGTTGCTCGAGTCTGACACTCCTCGATGTCAGTAATTTTGACACTTCGAATGTATCTTCTATGAAGAATATGTTTCAATACTGCTCAAGTCTTACAAGTCTTGATCTAAGAGGTTTTGATACTTCTAATGTCAATGATATGAGCGATATGTTTTATGGTTGCTCAGTACTTGCAACAATATATTGTAATGATTCTTGGAGTTGTGAACGTTCTGTCCTTATGTTTGTAGGTTGTATGAAATTAAGAGGCGGAATAGAATATACAGCAGGCAAGACAGACGTAACATACGCCAATCCGACGACCGGTTATTTTACGTACAAGGCAGCGGACGAACGCCCACTCTGCATCAATGGCACGACAGTGACAGACATTAACGAGCGTGACCTCACAAAAATTGACGGCGTTCAAGGCACTGCCAGATACGACAACCCTTCCAAGACACTGACACTGACAGATGCCATGATTTTCACTGCTGCGAACGATACCTCTGCCATACAGACCAACCTCGACTCTCTCTACATCGTGGTAAATGGCGAATGCATGATAGGTTCAACGAAACTCGCAGGCATTACTGGCACATCACATGTAGTGATAAAGGGCAGTGGCAAACTGACGGTTGTAGGCGTAAACGCCGTAGTCTTGTTACAGAACTTAGGCAGCCTAACCGTAACAGACGGCGTGCAACTTGACATACAAGGCTACCGAGAGTATGGCATCAACGGATGTAAGGCATTAAAGGTAAGCGGCAAGGACACAAAACTGAGTATATCAGGCACGACGGGCAGTTGCAAAAACTTAGGAGCACTGACGCTGACCGACAACCTCGCAATAATGGATCCGCTGGGAGCAAAATACTCAAACGGCACCATTGTTGACATAGACGGCAACGAGATAAAAAGGGTGACGATAGAATATGCTGAGCCTTACGACTTGACACTCAACGGCACGCAAGTGACGGCAGCCAACAACAGCATACTCAACACCATCCCCGGCGTAACGGGCACTGCCTCATACGACCCTGAAACAAAGACGCTGTACCTTGAAGATGCCAGCATAACGGAAAATTCCTTTGCAGGCGGCTACGCCATCAAAACCACCCTCGACACGCTGCGCATAAACGTAACTGGCGACTGCAACATATCCTCAAGCAAAGGCGTAGGCTTACACAGCAACTCACGCAACGTGGTAATCGGCGGCACAGGCACGCTGAACATTGATGCCAGTGTTGCAGGTATAGTGATGAACAGCACCGCCGCCAACAGCCTCGACATAGACGGCAAGGTGACGGTGAACGTAGAAGCCGATACATACGGCATGGTAGGCAGGGAAGTTGTTAAACGCTTACTGGACAGGACAGACACTATTTACACCACTACACTGAAGGTCGGCGGCGAAAACTCAAAGCTCAGCGTCAAGGGTACGGAGCAGAGTTTCCTGACTCTCAAAGCCTTTGAACCTGCCGACGGCTACAAGGTGACATCACCGTCACGCACTGCTTTCGATCCTGCTTCAAACACCTTCTGCCGAGTTGTTGCAACAACGTCAGGAAGTGGGAAAACAGGAACAGGTACGTTAGTCTTGACTCTTGTTCCTGTAGCAGGCACCGCAGTGGTGATAGAGAAACCATACATCCTCGGCGACGTGAACCATGACGGAGTGATAACGATGGCTGATGCCAATGCCGTGGTGAACTACTTCCTTGCTACCGGCAAGCCTTCCGACTTTGACAAGGAAACAGCTGATGTGAACGGTGACGGTTCAATCACGATGGCGGATGCCAACATGATAGTGAATATGTTCCTGGGGCAGTAGGCCCCATCAGTAAGCCCCCTCCTGTTCAATAGTCTTTTCACCCCCTCCTGGCTCCCCCGTTTCGCGGGGGAGAGCAACCCCCGTGGGGGGAGGGATAGAATTACGTTTAGACTGATCAGGAAGCCCTGGATGTACTTTATACTTCAGAAACGTTTGACCGTCTGCAAGATGATACGTCGGGGCTGTATTACCAGAGCGCAGGTTATGTCTATTCATTCCTGCAGAATGAATTGAAGAATGCGCAGGTGGTTTAGCAATAAGGTAAATATTTGTGTATGATACGAAATACGTTAAATAACGCTATTGTGCCAAATTTAGTTGGGCAAACATTTGCTCAATCCAATAATTTGTATATCACTCACTATATAATAACCTCTTATAGGAAAGAAAAATGATGCGTCCGCATGCGTAGCCTGATGGCTGCGTGTGCGGACGCTTTGCGTATATATGTGAAAGATAACATAAAAAATAAAAGCTATGTACACTAATTTTTTTAGAAAAAGTTTATTTTTGTTTGTATTGGTGTTTACATTCGTGATGAATGTTAAGGCAGAGGGATTCCTGACAGAGCCTGTTGCCTATGCATCGTATAGTTATAACCCTTTGTCAGAAGAAGGAATCTTGACCTTTAGTTATGGAGCGATGCCATCGACAGGAATTGTATGGAATGTGGATGACACTGGAAAAACATCGCCACCATGGTCAGAATTAGCATATCAGATTAACAGGGTGGTCTTTACCAGTTCTTTTGCATCAGCGACCCCAAGAAGTTGCTACAATTGGTTTGCCAATATGCAAAACATTACGAATATAGAAGGCCTGAATTATTTGAACACATCAAGCGTCCGATATTTTTATGGAATGTTTCAGTACTGTTACAATCTTACAAATATTGAGGTGGGTGGTTTTGATACTTCCAAGGCAATTGACATGTCATTTATGTTTGCAGCATGCAAGAAAATCACAGGTGTTGATGTCAGCAATTTTAATACATCCTCAGTGACAGGTATGAATGGTATGTTTGCCGGCTGCACCTCCTTAACGTCTGTTGATGTAAGTAATTTCAATACATCAAGTGTCAGGGTACTGTCAAGTATGTTTAGTAATTGTCCAAAATTGGAAGTCCTTGATATAACGAGCTTTAATGTGTCAAATATGCGTAATGCACTATATATGTTTAGTGGTAGTAGCGGCCTTAAAACCATATACTGTAATGATTCTTGGACATCAACAGGTGCTGACGGCACAGATATGTTTAAGGACTGTAGTTCGCTAGTAGGAGCAATTTCTTATGCAGCAGACAAGTTGGATATCAATTATGCGACTCCGGAAACTGGTTACTTTACTTACAAGCATGAAAAACGCGACATAATTGTCAATGGCAAAACTGTGACAAATTTAAACGAGGGTGACCTCACCGCAATCCCCGGCGTTACGGGCACTGCTTCATACGACAACAAAACAAAGACGCTGTACCTTGAGAATGCCAGCATAACAGAGATGACATTAGCAGGTGGCTACGCAATAGAAAATGGCATAGATTCATTAAAAATCAACGTGACGGGCGACTGTAGCATATCGTCAGCCGCAGGCACAGGCATAAAGAACGCCAGCAAGACATTGATAATAAATGGTACGGGTACGCTGAATATCACTGGTGAAATCCACGGAATTAATATGACAAACACTGCTGTAAACTACCTTGTCATCGACGGCAATGCGACTGTGAACGTCACCGCTGGCCACTACGGTATGCAGGGTGTGGTAACCATACAACACAATTTCAAGACAGGAGAAGTCACCACGATATGTCCCGCCAAATTGAAAGTAGGTGGTACGAATTCAAAACTCAGCGTGAAAGGTACGGAGAGATGCTTCATGGCCCTCGGTGGTTTCATCGCAGC
The DNA here is from genome assembly GCA_016281055.1 of Prevotella sp. Taxonomy (GTDB): domain Bacteria; phylum Bacteroidota; class Bacteroidia; order Bacteroidales; family Bacteroidaceae; genus Prevotella. The sequence goes on along the minus strand of JAEEHW010000108.1, from coordinate 27,523 downwards.
AGATGGCTACGAGGTGACATCACCGTCGCGCACTGCGTATTACGGCAAGTTAGATGGAGCGGATTATTACACCTTCTGCAGGTTGTCGCTGTCATTTGGTAAGGAACTGTCTGATCCAACAACGACGCTCACGCCTGTAGCCGGTACGGCAGTGGTGATAGAGAAGACTGTAACATATCAGCCCGGTGACGTGAACCATGACGGTTCGATAACAATGGCAGATGCCAATGCCGTGGTGAACTACTTCCTTGCTACCGACAAGCCATCCGACTTTGATAAGGAAACAGCTGATGTGAACGGTGATGGTTCAATCACGATGGCGGATGCCAACATGATAGTGAATATGTTCTTGGGACAATAAAAAAGCCCCCACCTACCTCCCCCGTGGGGGGAGGGAATGAGTTACACTTTGACTGATTTTTCTCTGTTTGGGACAGGGGGATTAGAGGTCCCATTTGGGAAGTGAAAAATGAAAAGTGAAAAGTGAATAATACGCTGGTGACACAGACTTGATGATAAGTCTAAACGTAACTTGTATTATTCACTTTTCACTTTTCACTTTTCACCTTTCACTTTTCACTTTTCAGTCCATACGGTCGCGGTAGTCTTCGTATCTGTATTCCTTCAGGGTTTCTATTACGCCATCTTTGCGAAGGAGAGCTATAGACGGGTGACTGATGCCGTTGAACATATTTGTCTTCACCGTGGTGTAGTGCAGCATGTCCTCAAAGATGACGTTCTCGCCAATCTGCAGTTCGTGGTCGAACTGCCATGTGCCCATATAGTCGCCGCTCAGGCAACTGCAACCGCCGAGACGGTAGCCGCCTTCCTCGCCTTCTTGCAATATGCGTGCTCCACGCACCGTCGGCATATACGGCATTTCGAGACAGTCGGGCATGTGGCAGGTAAACGACACGTTCAGTATGGCGGTGCGTATTCCTCCATCCTCTACAATGTCAACCACCTGTGCCACGAGCGGTCCTGTCTGCCATGCGAAGGCACTGCCGGGTTCCAGAATGACGTGAAGCCAAGGGTAACGCTCCTTGAAACCCTGCAGCAGTCGGATAAGTCGAGGCACGTCATAGTCAGCACGCGTCATGAGATGTCCGCCGCCGAAGTTTATCCATTCTATCTGGTTGAACCATTTGGAGAAACGCTCCTCAATGACTTTCAGTGACCGTTCAAACACGTCGGATCCGCTCTCGCAGTGGCAATGGCAGTGAAAACCTGTGATGCCGGAAGGCAGCTGGTCGGGTAGGGCAGTGGAGCGCACCCCGAAGCGTGTGCCGGGAGCGCATGGATTATAGAGAAGCGTCTCCACCTCGGAATGTTGCGGGTTTATGCGCAGTCCGAAACGCAGTGCAGGGTTTACTCCTTTCGCACGCTCATGATAGCGATTGAACTGCGACAGGGAATTGAACGTCAGATGACTGCTCATCCGTGCTATGTCGTCAATCTCGTAATCCGTATATGCAGGTGAATAAGTGTGCGCCGGAGCGCCAAACCCCTTGTAGGCAAGGCACGCTTCAAAGAGCGAGCTTGCCGTGGTGGCCTGGATGTATTCACGGAAAATGGGGAAGGTCTTCCATAGGGCATAAGCCTTGAAAGCCAGGATGATCTCAACGCCGGCTTCGTCAGCCACGCTCTTTATCAGCGCGAGGTTGCGGCGCAGTTTGTCCTCTTCAAGGATGTAAGTGGGGCGTTTTATCAGTTCATAGTTCATAATTCACAGTTCATAGTTGCAGTTTTCGCTACTTTTAATTTAATAATTTATAAAAAACAGTGCAAAGGTAACTTTTATATTCGAGAAAATTGCATATTTAACATTTTTTTCTTAATTTTGCAGTCGTGAAACTGATAATAATGACCCAACCCACATATTTTGTGGAGGAGGACAAAATACTTTCCGCACTGTTTGACGAGGGACTTGACATTCTGCATGTGAACAAGCCGGAGTTGGATCTCGTCTATGCCGAACGACTGCTGTCACTGTTGCCACAGCGCATTCTGGACCGCATCGTCGTGCATCAGCATTATTTCTTGAAAAAAGAGTTTGACCTCAGGGGAATACACATAGACAGACCCGAAGAACCAGTGCCGGACGGTATGCGCAGACATGTGACGCGCAGTACACCAAACATAGACGACCTGAAGGCGATGAAGAAGGAGTGCGACTATGTGATGCTGCATTCTTTGTATGATTCATTGCATGACGGTGCAAAAGCCTCGCTGACAGAAGACGAGATGCGCGCGGCACGCAAGGCAGGCTTGATAGACAAGCATGTATATGCCCTCGGTGGCATGAGTCTTGAGAATATCGCCAAGGCAAAGGAACTCGGTTTCGGCGGGGTGGTGATATGCGGAGACCTTTGGAGCCGTTTCAGCATACAGCATGAGGTGGATTTCAAGGGACTGATAGAGCATTTCAAGAAACTGCGCAAAGCCGTGGGGTGAAGATGCTTGATATGCGGATTTGTTGTAACTAATAGAGATAATCATAAAAATCAATACTATATAGATGGAAAAAGATTCTTTCCTTGTATTCTCTGGCACGGCCACACGCTACCTTGCAGAGAAAATATGCGCCAGCCTCGGCTGTCCGTTGGGTAACCTCGTGATAACCCGTTTCAGCGATGGCGAGTTTGCTGTCAGTTTCGAGGAGAGCATACGCGGTCGCGACCTGTTCCTCGTGCAGAGTACATTCCCAAGTTCGGACAATCTCATGGAACTGCTTCTGATGATTGATGCAGCCAAGCGCGCTTCGGCACGCACCATCAATGCCGTGATACCTTATTTCGGCTGGGCACGTCAGGACCGTAAGGACAAACCGCGCGTTTCAATCGGTGCGAAACTTGTTGCCGACATGCTCAGTGCGGCAGGAATAGACCGACTCATAACCATGGACCTGCATGCCGACCAGATACAGGGTTTCTTTGATGTGCCTGTGGATCATCTTTATGGTTCGGGCGTGATACTCCCGTATCTGAAAAACCTAAAACTGGAGAACCTTGTCATTGCATCGCCTGACGTGGGTGGTGCAAAGCGTGCCAAGAGCTTTGCCAAATACCTTGACTGTCCGCTTGTATTGTGCAACAAGACACGTGCCCGTGCCAATGTGGTGGCAGAGATGCAGATTATCGGCGACGTGAAGGACAAGGATGTGGTCATCGTTGACGATATGGTTGACACAGCGGGCACCATCACTAAGGCTGCCGACATCATGAAGGAGGCAGGAGCCCGTTCGGTACGTGCCGTGGCAAGTCACTGTGTTATGTCTGGCCCGGCCAGTGAGCGTGTGCAGGAGTCTGCATTGGAGGAGATAGTGTTTACTGACTCCATCCCATATTCTCAGCGTTGTGCCAAGGTGAAGCAGCTCAGCGTTGCTGATATGTTTGCTGAGACTATAAGACGTGTCATCAACAACGAGAGTATATCGTCTCAATACATTATATAATATAGGCATTGGGTCGCATCAACAATATATGGTATTACTTCTCAAGGCACAAATACCTTATCACTATAGTGATAGGTATGGTGTTGGTAGGAGTGGTTGACGAGAACAGCGTGCGCTCTCTTGTCATGTTGAACATGCGGCTCAGTGAAAGGAAAGCAGAATTGCAGTCGTATGAAGATCAGTTTGAACGTGACTCCATACGACTGCATAATTTTGAAGCAAGTCTGAAGGGAGTGGAGACCATCGCCCGTGAGCGTTATAAGATGAAGCGTGCTGACGAAGACGTCTTTGTGCTCAGTACGGAGAAAAACGCCGGCACAGATGAAGAGTGATGGAAAACAAGCGTGTTATAACATGGAACAGAAACATAGAAAAGAAAACGCAGCAGGCCTGCGCCAGTTGACACATACCCAGTCGATGGCTCTCGCTGTCGGTGCAGTGATGATGGTGGCCGGTGTTGGCGGCGTGGTGTTCGGCTCGCTGGCAGGACTGACATTCGTGAAGATAGCCACCGTGGTGTTTGCCGTGGGAGCCATACTCTTCGCCTTGATGCAGATGATGCAGGTATATGAAGGAACGGATATCGTCATACGTCGTCTGCGCCGCATCATGGTGATAGGCGATGTGTGCTTCATACTTGCAGCCCTGCTGATGGTGGAAAGCAATTTCCATATCCTCTTTCCATACATAGCGACGAGCGTCGAAGGATATAATGCCTGGGTACATTATGTGTATAACAACTGGGTGGTGGCACTGCTCATCGCTGCAATACTTGAGATGTACACCACACACCGCATTGCAAGCGAATTGAAAAAACGATAGTGTTTATAAATCATAATGCAAGGGGGCAGATACTAAAAAAAACTTAATCGCTTGGCTTATTAATTAACAAGCCATAAAATTTTTTTTTCAGTTCAGTATTTCTTATTACTTTTGCAAGTGCTAAAACAATATTATGAAGAAATACTACTCTTTTGTATCTTTGATGGGCTTGCTCATGCTGATGTCATGTACGAAATACAATGTCACCGGCACGTCGAGCCTGCAGAATATAGATGGACACATGCTTTACCTTAAAGGCATCGTCAACGACGAGTTGGTGAATATCGATTCGTGTGAGGTGGTGCATGGTAAATTCAAATTCTCCGGTTCACTCGATTCCGTGCAGGTGGTGACACTCTGCATTGATGAGGATCCGGTGATGCCTCTGGTGCTTGAAGACGGTGAGGTGATTATAGAACTCAACGAACAACGACAGCAATGCAAAGGTACACCGCTCAATGACACCCTGACCGCATTCAACAGACGCTATGAATTGTTGATGTCGCAGTTTGAAGACCTCTCGCACCAGCAGAGCCAGGCCATCATGAACGGAGAAGATATTGACGTTGTGAACCAGCGACTGGAGGGACAGCACAACAAATTAGTGGTGCAGGAAGACAAGATGATTTCCTCTTTCATAGCAGAAAACTTCGACAACTGCCTCGGTCCCTATGTGTTCCAGATAGCCACCAGCGGTTATCAGTATCCGATGCTTACGCCGTGGATAGATGCTTTGATGACGAAGGCGACAGAGACATTCAAAAACTCGCCATACGTTAAGGAATATATGACCCTGGCAAAGCAAAACCAGGACATCATGACGGGCGTGGCAGATGTACCGAAGCAGGCTCCGCCGTTGCCGCAAGAAGTGCAGGGCAGTATGCCGCCACCGATGACACCAAACGAAATGGCTAAACCACAGGAATGATGAGAATATTGATAAAAGGCGGTACGATGGTGAACGAGGGAACGTGCAGAAAGGCAGACCTCGTAATCGAAAACGACCGTATAAAAGAGATATATGACAAAGGAATTGACACTTGTTGTGCCAATTCCTTTGATGTTATCATTGATGCCGAAGGAGCATACGTCATGCCGGGTGTCATAGACTCGCATGTGCATTTTCGCGAGCCGGGGCTTACGCATAAGGCCGACATGGAAACCGAAAGTAGGGCGGCGGCATACGGCGGCGTGACGACAGTCTTTGACATGCCCAATACAAAACCGCAGACCACGACGCTTGCCGCACTTGCAGAAAAACAACATACTGCAAGCGGAAAGATGCATGTGAATTACGCATTCTTTCCAGGGGCTACCAATGACAACATAGAAGAGTTGCGCCGTCTTGACGTTCATGCTGTTCCCGGCATAAAACTGTTTATGGGTTCCTCTACGGGCAATATGCTCGTTGACCAGGAAGAAGCGCTTGACGCAGTGTTTGCATTGGCGAAAGAAAAAGACCTGCCGCTGATGGCGCATTGTGAAGATACGGAAGTGATAAACGCCAACATGGCCTATTATAAACAGGTGACAGGCTGTGATGACCCGGATGTAAGGCTGCATCCGTTGATACGTAGCGAAGAGGCATGCGTTAAATCTTCAGAACTAGGAGTGCGTTTGGCAAAAAAACACGGTACGCGTTTCCATATAGCCCATGTGAGTACGGAGAAAGAGCTGTCCATGCTTGGTGGGAATGTTTCAGGTGAAGCCACTGTGGCGCACTTGATGTTTGCAGCGCCAGACTATGATGTTCTCGGTGCACGGATAAAATGCAATCCAGCCGTGAAGATGACGAAAGACAGAGATGCGCTGCGTAAGGCACTGTCATTAGGCAATGCTAAAATCACTACAGTATCAACAGACCATGCGCCACATACGATTGAAGAGAAACAGGGTGGGGCGGCACATGCTATGTCGGGTATGCCGATGGTGCAGTTCTCACTCGTAAGCATGCTGTCGCTCGTTGATGAGGGAGTGCTTACAATGGAGCACCTTGTGGATTTGATGTGCCATAATCAGGCAGTGCTCTTTGGTGTAAGAGAACGTGGATTCCTTCGTCCCGGATACAAAGCCGACATTGCGGTGGTGAGACGCTGTGATGCCCCCTGGACGCTGACGCCAAACAGAATACAGAGCAAATGCGGATGGAGTCCGCTTGAGGGTAGGCAGTTTAACTGGCAAGTTTGCCAGACGGTGGTCAATGGAAATGTGATATACAACGACGGAGTTTTTGATGAAAGGAAATATGGTGAGCAGGTGGATTTTAGATAAGTTGTATAAATTATATCAGATAGTTGTGGTGTGCCCGGTGGTGATAATCATGAGCGCCTGGGCCGGTACCACCATGGCTGTGATGTGTCCTTTGACAGGCAAGTATGGCGACTGGTGGGGCTCTTTCGCTTCACGCTGGTGGGGCCGTGTCATAATATGGGCATCGCTCATTCCTGTTACCGTGGAGGGAAGAGAGAATTTCGACAAAGACACTTCGTATGTGTTTGTGGCCAACCATCAGGGGGCTTATGACATCTTCCTTGTGTGTGGATTCCTTGGGGCGGAGATACGCTGGATGTTGAAACGCTCGCTTGAGAAAATACCGTTTGTAGGCATAGGTGCCCGTAAGGCTGGGTATATATATGTTGACAAAGGCAATCCCGGAGCCGTGCGCTCTACATATCGCAGGGCAGAAAAAGTACTGCAGGGCGGAGCATCGCTGATGGTCTTTCCGGAAGGGTCGCGCACAAAGACGGGGCGCATCAATCGTTTTAAGAAAGGAGCGTTTGCCCTTGCTGACGAACTGCAGTTGCCTGTGGTGCCGATGACCATAAATGGTTCCTATGACATCCTGCCGCCGCAGCGTGACGGACACTTCATACATCGTCATCCGTTGAGGCTTACGATACATAAACCTATATATCCGCAGTCGCAGGGGCCTGAGAACATGCAGCGGCTTATGGACGAAAGCTTTGATGCCATTTCTTCTTCGCTTGTTGAGGAATAATCACCATTTTATTTTCTTGAACAACAGATTTTGTGTTAATAAAAGTAAAAATACTGTCAAAAATTTGGTAGGTTCAATTTTTTTGAGTAATTTTGCACTCGCTTTTAAGGAACAACACGCACCCTTAGCTCAGTTGGTAGAGCAACTGACTCTTAATCAGTGGGTCCAGAGTTCGAGCCTCTGAGGGTGTACAAAGAAAATCAAGCACTTACGAGAAATCGCAAGTGCTTTTTTCTTTTATTTGCGAACGATTTGCGAACGATTTGTAATGTATATTGATGATTTCTTTTAACATTGACGAATGCGGTTTGCAGAAATTATAATGTAATTAGATAAAGTAACGCAGTTATGCTAACTTATCAAGGAAAAGCTTTTTTTATCAAAAAAGCTTACTTTTCATATCCCTTTTGTTTTATTATTTTCAACTGTGAGCCTGCGAGCAGTTCAAGAAGAGAACAAAGAAAAAGTGTATAACAATGTATAACGTTGTTATACGGAAACTTTTTCTTTGTTTGTAGTTTTTGTTGTATAACAAAAAGACTTCTTGCTAACAACTAAATTTTTTGTATAACACGTTTTTGTATAACAAAACGCTGTTTTTGTATAACTTTGTATAACATCGTTATACATACCTATTTTTTGCACAAAAACGGCATTTTGTGCGTTTTTGGTTTTCCAAGCAAAGGGAAGAGTGTTGCATCCCTCTTTCCTGCGGTTCGCAACTGGTGTATGACAGTTGTTTTTTTCAAGAAAAGGGAAAAGAAATAACTGATATTTTTAATATATTTAGATGTTGGGGGAGCGGATGCGATGCTCGCTATCGGTCACGATGTCATAGAGACTTCCCTCCTTGGGAAGTTCGGTCAGTACCTCGCCCGTCTCGATGTCGTAGTAACCGAACTCGTTTTCGAACTCTTGCCACCCATAGAAGGAAGGCGTTGCGTCTGTCTCTATGGTTGCGACTTGGTATTCATCTTCCTCGGTCACCTCGTCGCATCCCCAGGCTTTTTTAGTGCCCAGCCGAAAATACACTCTCCGACCTTGCAGAGCCTCAAAGATGGTGTTCATGTGCACGGCATCGAAGAAACGCCTGCCCTCGCTATCCTTTGCTATTAATTTGGTGAAATACTTAAATATCTCCAGATAGCGCCCTTCCTTGTCGACTTTTTCCAATTTTTGACCTTTATCTCTGCTCTCGGGGTTGAGTTGCATCCAGAGGAAAAGGATGAAATCGGCAAGCTCTTTGCTGGAAATGAAAAAATGGAAATGAGGGTGGTAAGTATCCCACCAAGGGTCTGCAGTGCCGTCTTCGAGGAATTTCCTGCCGTGGTATGTGCATTCAAATTTTCGAATGCCTATCACCCCGTTCCGCATTGCCTTCCGATACTCACGGCTATTGGCTATTTGTCGCCAAAGCTCTTGATAGCGTGCCACCTCTGCCTTTAGTTTCTCGGCTGTCACATTCGGGCGTGTAAGTGTGAGAAACCACAGTTCTTTCTCCATCCGCAGCCTCTCCCCATAGGCATTGATGAGTGCGCCCATTTTGTTTCGTTGGCAAATGGGGCACCACCGATTCTTACAATATTTTGATTTCGCCAGCCCCTCTGCCGTCACCTCTATTATATTGCAGCAATACAAGGTGTTCCTGTACCCTTTGGCGAGTTGGCTATTTGGATTTTGGTAATACAGCATTCCCGCCAGATGATACCCAAAATACTTAAATTTATTCCTTTTCTGTAGTTTATTTCTAAAATTATTTGGAATCTCAGATTTTTTTACTAACTTTGCATCCATAAAGAGAAAAGATTTAGAAACTCGTTGAAAAAATGCTTAATCTCCCCGACAATTTGCCCCTGTCGGGGATCTTTTTTTACCATTTTTCTAAATTCTAAGTTCTTGTCTCTGCTGTGGGTGTTCCTTGATGTACTGCAGGGTGTCGGTCAGTTTCTCAAACTGTTCGTCTGTCAGCCTGGCACCCCCATAGCCATTTTCGTTGTATCTCAATGAGCGTGCTATCTGAGCAGCGAACACTGTGCGGTTATGGTCGCTGAAAGAAACACCACCGAATGACGGCATGGTGCCCTTCTCGACACGTTCTTCGTGGTCGTTGAAGTATTCTTCGTAGGCATCCTGAAGCCAACGATAACCCTTGTGCAGCCCCTTCCCGGTGGCATGTTCACGGGCATACTGCAGTATTTCTGCCCATTTCTGGTCAGTTCTTGCATCCATAGTCAACACGCACCTCCTTTCATCAGCTTATGCACATCATCATAATTGTAAAAAATTCGTGCACCGACTTTCCGATTTTTGAGGGTGCCTTTCTTGTTCATTACCCATAATGCTGGGTATTTTACACCGAGCAGCGCTTGCACTTGCTGACTTGTCAGCAGCTTTTCGCCTCCGAAGGTGAAAGGGGTGATTAACTCGCCATTCGGTGCGACGTCCGAAGGCAATTGCGGTTTCGCATTAGCAGCGACCATTTCTGCTGCCAATGCTCTGGCGCGTGTTTCGATTTCACGCTCCAGCAACTCTAAGAGTTCTGTACTCATTGTAATCCATCACAATTCGACCGAGTTAAAAACTTAATATTATATAAACCCCTCCCTTCTCGCGTTTTTCCAACGCAAGTCAAGTGAATTGCCGCAATATCTGCGGCATACCTCGCAAACAATGCGAGAAGAAAGAAGCGAGAGTTCCTACCTTATAATTACATCGCTACATGCGGTCGAATTGTGATGTTTTTAGTCGCTTGCCGAGCGGCTTTGCCCTCAGCTTAAGGCGGTGTAGCCAGCCCAATAAATAGAACTCTCTTGGCGAGGGTCGTCCATGCTTTCTCGCCCATTTTTTATTTTTACAGACCTAAAGTCTGTTATTGATGATGCAAAAATAATAAATTTATTTCAAAACACCTCGAAGTATTAAGGATTTTTAAGAAAATTTTCTCAAATAACCTCAAAAACTATAATTATCCAAGCAATTCCTCCAACAGAGGTTTGAGGTTTGAAGCAAATGAGTAATGTCCCCAAACAATATTATATTTTATAAAATGTTAAATATTTTCACTTTTTTTGAAATTAATTTGTTTGTTTATTTTTTTTTATTACCTTTGCATTATAATTACGCTCATGGCTACGCATATCCGAAAGCGGTGACAAATCGCTTATTCTTGATAATGGAAATGCCGACCCTTGAGCATTTTTTTTTATATTTATCATATAATGAGCAAGACAAAACTTTTTCCGCCTGTTAAGATTGCAGTTCTGATTGATGGTGGTTTTTTTGTGAAGAGATTTAACGCATTGTATAATAAAGACCGCTCTATGACAGGTGAGCAGGTTGCTGATATGTTATATACAATGGCAATGTCACATGTAGGAGAAAACAATACATTATATCGTATTTTCTACTATGATTGCGAACCGCTCGGCAAGAAAGTCCATAACCCCTTGACCAAGCGAGCTGTCGATTTTAGTAAAACTCCAGAATACAAATTCCGAAAAGAACTACTTGACGCTTTAAGGAAAAAGCGTAAGGTTGCCTTGCGTACTGGTACTTTGAAAGATAATAATAACTGGCATTTACGTCCAGCAAAGGTGAAAGAACTTTTATCGGGCAAGATTAGTGTCGAAGACCTTGCGGAAGACGATGTATATCTTGAAATACGTCAGAAGGGTATTGATATGAAGATAGGTGTCGATATTTCGTCATTAGCTTTGAAAAGATTTGTTGATACTATTGTTTTGTTTGCTGGTGATTCGGATTTCGTTCCTGCTGCAAAACTTGCACGTAGAGAAGGCGTGGATTTTATTCTTGACCCAATGAAGGCAAATGTTGAGCCACAATTGTTTGAACACATTGATGGTATTAGATGTTCTACGCCACCAAAGAAAAGAAAGAATAAAAAACAGTCTCCCGTGTAAATAATGAGAATGCTAAAGTTTCCCATGTTTTAGCGTGGGGAACATCGTTTATATATTAAGCAACTTCTTTAATAAAGCTTTCAATTCCGTTTTCGACAGTTTATCTAAGTCTGGCGTCTCTTGTTTTTCCTCTATATTGAGCAGCTTCATGTTGTTGCGGTATCGAATTTCCAAAGGGTACACATCCATGTAGCCTGCGGTCACATCGTTGCCGTGGCTGTGCCCCATGCTCTCGGCAATGTACTCTTCTTCGACTCCAGCGAGTTTGAGGTTTGTAGCAAAAGAGTGTCGGGCCCAGGTTCCGGAAACGTTTTTCTCCCAACCAAGTAATTCTTTACAAATTCGATTCATCCTATCTTGTACGTTGGAGTTTTCCATGAGAATTTTTCTTCTACGTTCTTCCTCATCAATAACTCCACTGAAAATAAAAGGAAAAACGACCCCATTCTTTGTTGGTGATGCTGCTATCTCGTCAAGGATTTTTTTGAGTGGCTCTATGATGGGTACGACAACCACTGAGTTGTCATTACTGCGTGCTGCGGTCTTTCTGCGTTGAAATTCAAGCGTTCTGCCACCGTCCTGCCAATAGGCGGCATTATAAGTAAGACGTGCAATGTCCGTGAGATTGCATCCATTGCAAAGATATTGTGCCAAGAATAACCCCAACGACTGGTGTGCTCGTTCTGTATATATCGGTCCCCATTCTTTTGGATAACGTTTTTCAATAAATACATTGTACAGTTCCGTCATTTCAGTGACACTAAGGTATGACTTCTGCCTTTTTTTACCCCGTGGTATCGAAATAAGGTCATTACTCTTGTTGCCGAAAGGATATTCGACTTCTGCAAGGAAACCTTGTTTGACACATTCGTTCCACACCACTCGACAGGCACGAAGGTAGATACCCCTTGTGGTGTCAGACATCTGTTTAATGAAATTACCTTGTGCGTCAATGCCGTCCTTCATGCCGTCATTCCATTTAGCAATTACGCTCTTGTTAAGGGAAAAGCCTTCAATATCCCCCACCACTCTTCGGAAAGAGCGTAGAGCGCATTCGTAACTGTCGGCAGTGCCAGCACGTCCTTCCTTGCGCCTGGTGGCAATGATAGCCTCCCATATACCAATAAAGGACATGTTTTTCTGTCCATCTATGTCCACACCAGAAAGCATTGCCCGAATAAGTGGCATGGAGAGTTGTTGCTTCTCTGCCACTTTAGCCAATCTTGTGCGGTAGCCTTCCAAAATGCTTTCCCATTTCTTTTTTATGGGAAATAATGCACTACGGCTTGCACTGACGCTGCACACCTCATTGAAATACTTTTCCGTATAAAATTCGTTAAGGTGGTGGAAGTAACGTTCTTCCTTGCCGTTGATAGACCTGTAAAAGCGAATAGACAAAGGATATTCGTCTGAGGTTCTATTACTTCGTTTGTCGAGAATGATTGAGAGGTTAAAATCCCCTACACGATTAGTCGTTAATGATGTCACTTTTTTAGCCATATTTCAACTTTGCGAACGATTTGCGAACGATTTAGGCTATTAAAAGCCCTTTTTTAGTCCAAAATCCGTTTGTTTGTTTATTATGCTGCAAAGTTACAAAATATTTGATAATCAGCCAAATAAAAGTAAAGTTTTTTGATGTTTTTTGACATGTTTAGATGTATAATTTTATGACTCTTAATCAGTGGGTCCAGAGTTCGAGCCTCTGAGGGTGTACAAAGCAATAAGGCGCATCGTTTTGATGCGCCTTATTTTTTTGTTTTATAAAAAAACATAAAATAATTGCTTATATCGGGAAATATTAGTAACTTTGCATTTATGATAAAAGCAGGAAACGGATTAAAACACACTATAGTTGCATTGATTGCAACAACTTTAAGTATGATACCTGTGTCGATAAGTGCACAGTCGCAATATTCGGAATGTGAAGACACGTGTGCCCATATACATGGCATTGACATCTCGCATTATCAGGGCGCAGTGTTTTGGGAAGCGGTAGGAACCGGCACCAAAATGGCATACGTTTACATCAAAGCCACGGAAGGCAGTACACGCATAGATCCTACATACGAGCAGAATGTACTGACGGCGCACCGCTACGGACTGAAGGTGGGTTCTTATCATTTCTACCGTCCCACAGTGGAGCAGGAACTGCAGGTGGCTAATTTCTATGCACAGTGCAAGCCCAGCGAACAGGATTTGATACCTATGATTGACGTGGAAGTGACGGGTGGACTGTCAACGGAACAGTTGAGGGATTCACTGTCCAAATTCCTCGATATGATAGAACAGGTGTATCGCCAGCGTCCGCTCATCTATGTGGGTGCCAATTTCTATAACAAACACCTGCAGGGGCAACTGGACCGCTATCTGATAATGGTGGCACAGTATTCACAAAAAGAACCGGTACTGGCCGATGGTCGCGATGTTACCATGTGGCAGTACACAGGCAGCGGTCATCTGCACGGCATCAACGGATATGTGGACAAAAGCCGTTTTATGGGTGGACATAAGCTGCGTGAACTGAGGTTCAGGCATCGCAAAGGTGAGCCTTGATTGTTATTTAGAATAAAATAGAGAATAAAGAGTATAAGATATGGCATTGATAAACTGTCCAGAGTGTGGTCATGTGGTAAGTGATCATGCAGAAACATGCCCAAACTGTGGCATAAGAATAGCACCTGCTGGTGTGGATGTAAGCAACATAAAGTTTGATGTGTCACAAGGTGCATCAGATGAGACTCATGTGGAACCGACGGATGCAGTCTCTGTGGGACAGCCGGTGACGCCGGCGGCTGTTGAACCTGTTGCTCCATCGCAGCCAGTGGTGAATCCTTCGCCGTCTGTTGCAGGGCAGGTGAGGTCGTCTGTGGAACAGGCACGTCCTGCTGTGGAGACACCAAGGTCACAGGCTCAGTACTCTTATGACAGTGATGGTGGTTTTGAAGACGGGCAGAAAAAGACCAACAAGGGACTGCTGTATATGATTTCGTTCATTGTGGCCCTTGTCATCTGCATAGTGGCATATATGGTGTGGAATAATGCTGCCAACGAGAAATTGGAGATGCAGCGTTATGAGGAAGCAATGCTTAGCACCAACGTGCAGGATTTGAAAGACTATCTGGTGCAGTTCAATGATGCTCCGCAGGAACACCGTGACTCAGTGAATGCACGTCTTGAACTCCTTACCAAAGAGGATGCCGATTGGATGAACACCGTTGCAGGAGGTTCAAGGAAAGCATTGGAGGAATACATAAAGAATCATCCAAACTCGCTGCATAAGGGTGAAGCAGAAAACCTCATAGACTCCATCGATTTCAGCGTTGCAGTGCGTAAGGGCACTGCTGAGGCGTATGCCGAGTATCTAAAGATGCACTCGGAAAGCAAACATGCTGCCGAGGCACAGGAGTTCCTTGACAACAAGAAAGCCACAGAGGCAACTCCGGAGGAGAAAGCAATGGCTCGTGACGTATGCAAGCGCTTCTTCCAGGCCATCAATGCACAAAATGAGGAAAAACTGCTCTCTACCATAGGCAATCTGACATCGTTCTTAGGACGTGGAGGTGCTGATGCACAGGATGCTGTTGACTTTATGAACAAAATGTACAAGGATGACATTACAAACATGAATTGGTATATCCTTGACGACTTCAAAGTTGACAAAAGCACAGAAGGAGACTCGGATTCTCCGAATGTTGTTGCTCATTTTACGGCCGAACAGCGCATAGAACGCACCGATGAGACGAAAAAGACAAAGGCAAAATATGCTGTGACAGTCGAGATATCGTCAGACAAGAAGATTACGAAGTTTAACCTCAAGGAAAAATAATCTCCTTGCAATCACGCCTTCACCTTAAAAAGAAATGCATTTCAAGTGGACGATAGATCAGGCTGATGAACAGCAGCAGCGGCAGGCACGTGAGTTGGGCGAAAAACTCAATATCTCTGTTGTGCTTGCCAGGCAGTTGGTGAAGCGTGGCATCACCACCGAGTCTGCTGCAAAGCGCTTCTTTCGTCCGCAGTTGGGTGATTTGCTCAATCCCTTTTTGATGCGTGACATGGATGCGGCTGTTGACCGTCTTAACGATGCGATAGGACGTAAGGAACGCATTCTGGTGTATGGTGACTATGACGTTGACGGATGCACAGCTGTGGCACTGGTGTATCAGTTTATACTGCAGTTCTACAGCAATATAGAATACTATATCCCCGATCGTTATGACGAAGGATATGGTGTAAGCCATAAAGGTATAGACTATGCCAAGGCTCAAGGTGTTTCGCTGGTTATCATCCTCGACTGCGGCATAAAGGCTCACGAGGAAATTGCATACGCCAAAAGTCTTGGTATCGACTTTATTATATGCGACCATCATGTGCCTGATGAAACATTGCCCCCGGCGGTTGCAGTGCTCAATCCAAAACGTCTTGACGACACCTATCCCTTCAAGGACCTGTGTGGCTGTGGCGTAGGGTTCAAGTTTATGCAGGCATTTGCGAGAAACAATGGAATACCATTTTCGAAACTCATGCCAATGTTGGAACTGTGTGCCATAAGCATTGCGGCGGACTTGGTGGACGTGACTGATGAGAATCGCATATTGGCATATCATGGATTGAAACTTATCAACCAGCAACCCTCTGTGGGAATAGGGGCGATAATTGACACCTGCGGGTTGTCGGAGCGTGAGATAAGTATGGGCGACATAATGTTCAAGATTGGTCCGCGCATCAACGCTTCCGGACGTATGGAGAACGGCAAGTTGTCTGTTGACTTGCTTGTGGAACGCCACCATGATGCTGCATTGCGTATCGCCAAGGAGATAGACGAGTATAATGAGCAGCGACGTGATATAGACAAGCAGATGACCGAGGAGGCCAACGGTATTGTGGAACGCTTGAACAATCAAGACGACCAGCAGTGTATCGTTGTCTATGACGAAAACTGGAAAAAAGGCGTGGTAGGTATTGTCGCAGCACGACTGATGGATATGTATTTCCGTCCAACGGTGGTGCTGACGCGTGATGGACAGTTTGCTGTAGGCTCAGCACGTTCCATGGCGGGATTTGATATCTATACGGCAGTGAAGAGTTGCCGTGATTTGTTGATAAACTTCGGTGGACATACACATGCCTGTGGACTGACTATACGGTGGTCAGATGTGGAGGTGTTCAAGCAGCGCTTGGAGGAATATGTACGTCAGCATATATTACCTACGCAGACAGTGCCTACGCTGAAGGCAGATGCAGTGATTGATTTCAGCGACATCAACAAGCGATTGCTGCATGACTTGAAACGCTTTGCACCATTCGGACCAGGCAATCCCAAACCGATATTCGTTACCAAGGATGTGTATGACTTTGGCACATCGAAAGTGGTAGGCAGGCAGCAGGAACACATAAAACTGGAGTTGGTTGACTCCAAGTCACCGACAGTGATGAACGGCATAGCCTTCGGACAGTCAGCGGCAGTACGCTATGTGAAGTCAAGACAGTCTTTCAGTATCTTATATACGATAGAAGAGAATATCTATAGGCGCGGCAATGTGCAGTTGCAGATAGAGGATATCCATTTCAATTAACCGCTAACATACAAGACAGGCAAGGGTGAATGACGATAATGTATATCTTCGGGTACTGCGCCAATATTTCGGCTACGACAGTTTTCGTAGCATACAACTCGACATCATACGCAGTATAGGTGGCGCTCACGACACTTTGGGGCTGATGCCTACAGGTGGCGGCAAGAGCATCACGTTTCAGGTGCCGGCACTGACTATGGACGGGGTGTGCATAGTCGTGTCGCCGTTAGTGGCACTGATGAAAGACCAGGTGCAGCATCTTAAAGAACGTGGCATCAAGGCTGAGGCTATATACACCGGTGTGTCTCGTGCTGATGTGCAGCGCATATTGGACAATGCCATATTTGGTGCCGTCAAGTTTCTTTATGTTTCGCCGGAGCGGTTGTCTAACCAACTCTTTTTAGCCAAGCTGCATTATATGAAAGTATGTTTCGTCACTGTTGACGAGGCTCACTGTATATCGCAGTGGGGCTATGATTTCCGACCGTCATATCTGCAGATAAACCGCCTGAGGGAGATACTGGGTAACGTGCCGGTGCTGGCACTGACAGCCACAGCCACGAGACAGGTGGCAGAGGATATACAGGATAAATTGGAGTTCGGCAGGCATAACGATATGGTACCGCAGGTGTTCACCATGAGTTTCCGCCGGGAAAACCTCTCCTATGTGGTGAGAGACACAGATGACAAGTTTCGAGAGATGATGCATATCATATCCTCGGTGAAAGGCAGTGTCATAGTCTATACACGCAACCGTGAGAAAACGAAAGAGTATGCAGAGAAGATAAACGCGGAGGGTGTGAAGGCTACGTTTTATCATGCAGGCCTTGACACGTCGATAAAGGAACAGCGTCAGGAGCACTGGCAGAATGACGAGGTGCGCGTGATGGTGGCAACCAACGCCTTTGGCATGGGCATCGACAAACCTAATGTCAGGCTGGTGATACACGTTGACTGTCCCGATTCGCTTGAGGCATATTTCCAAGAAGCAGGCAGGGCGGGACGCGATGGTAAGCGTGCGTATGCAGTATTGCTGTGCAACGGTTCCGATGTTACCACGCTCTCACGGAGAGTAACAGTAGCTTTTCCTCCCAAGGATTATATAAGAAAGGTGTACGACCAGCTCGCATATTTCTTTGAACTGGCAGTTGACAGCGGAGAGGGATTACATTACGATTTTAACGAGATGGAGTTTTGTCGTCGCTTCAAGCATTATCCTGCTCACCTTGAGAGCGCATTGCAGATATTGCAGAATGCAGGATATGTTGACGTTGACTTTGAACCTGAAAACCGCATACGTGTCATGATAACGGTTATGCGTGAAGATTTGTATGACATACACCATCTTACGAAAGAGGAGGATAGTGTTTTGAATGTGCTGTTGAGGCATTACGGCACCTTGTTTGCAGACTTGACATATATAGACAAGGGACTGGTGGAACGGCGTGCCCGCCTTGGGGATGATGAGTTGCATGCCGTTTTGAAATCGCTGGCGCAGAAACGTATAATAAAATATGTACCTCCCAGACGTCTGCCGTCCATCACATATCTTGTGCAGCGAGTGGAGTCAAGCAGATTGAGGATAACACGCAGCGTGTATGAAACCATGCAAGAGCGTCTTGGCGAACGCATTAGCAAAGTGATTGCCTATATCACCAATGACAACACATGTCGTGAACGTATGTTGATGGAGTATTTCGGAGAAAAAACGGAGTGCGACTGTGGCCATTGTGACGTTTGCTTAGGGTAGGACGGTGGGAGATATTCAGGATTAAAAACAGGAATGTTCGAGATTGTAGGGTTAAAAGTTTGTGTAATTCATAAAAAATGAGTAACTTTGCAGTCAATTTGTAATTTAATATTGATATAAAAAAGTGCCGTTTACACTTCCGTTCAACTTCCTCGATATAATAGTAAAGGGAATGATAGTGGGAATCATCTGCTCTGCGCCGATGGGTCCCGTCGGTGTGCTGTGTGTGCAGCGCACGCTGAACAAAGGTCGATGGTTTGGCTTCGTCACTGGACTGGGCGCTGCCGCCAGTGATTTGTTCTATGCCTTGCTGACAGGTTTCGGCATGAGTTTCGTCATGGAACTCATTGACGAACCACAGAATAAGTTTTTCTTGCAGATATTCGGCAGCATACTGCTGTTCTGCTTCGGATGGTACTGTTTCAAGAGCGACCCGCGCAAGAAGGTGCATGAGAGCAAGAAAAACCAGAAGGGCACGCTGCTTCATAATTTCGTGACAGCGTTTCTCGTCACCGTGTCCAACCCCTTGATAATATTCCTCTTCCTCGCCACGTTTGCACAGTTTGCCTTCGTTATTCCCAACCATCCCGTAGAGATGTCACTGGGCTATCTGAGCATTGTGGGTGGCGCTCTCCTGTGGTGGTACGGACTGACATGGCTGGTAGATAAGGTGCGCGAGTTTTTCTCGATGGACACCATCGTCATCATCAATCGCATAATAGGTACGATAGTTATGGTGTTTTCGTTTGCCATCTTTATCGGAACAGCGTTTAATCTGTTTTCAATATACTAATGTTTATTTCACAAGAACTTCGTAAGACGAACATTGCCGAGTACCTGCTGTATATGTGGCAGGTGGAGGACATCATACGTGCCTACGGCCTTGACCTCTCACTGTTGCGCCGTGAGTATATCTCACGCTTCGAACTCACTGACGAGCAGCGCGACGAGATGATTGACTGGTATGGCAACCTCATCCGCATGATGCGCGAGGAGGGCAAGACACAGCAGGGACATATACAGATTCTGCAGATAGTGACGCAGCAGATGACTGAGCTGCATGAAATGCTGATGCAGTCGCCCAAGTTCCCGTTCTACAGTGCAGAATATTACAAGGTGTTGCCCTTCATTGTGGAACTGCGCAGCAAGGGCAGCAAGGAGATAGGGGAGATAGAGACCTGCCTCAATGCCCTGTATGGCGTGATGATGCTGCGATTGCAGCAGAAAGAGGTGAGCGCAAGCACCGAGGCTGCAGTCAAGGAGATTACCACATTCCTCGGTATGCTCTCCGACTATTACAAGAAAGACAAAGAAGAAGGATTAAAATTTGAAGACGAATGAATCAGGAAATAGAACGCAGGCGAACGTTCGCCATCATATCACACCCTGACGCAGGTAAGACAACGCTGACAGAGAAATTTCTCCTTTTCGGCGGACAGATACAGGTTGCCGGAGCAGTGAAGTCTAACAAGATACGCAAGACCGCCACATCCGACTGGATGGACATAGAGAAGCAGCGCGGTATCTCGGTGTCAACCTCCGTGATGGAGTTTGACTACACACCACCGACGGCATCTGCCGACGTGGTTTACAAGGTAAACATCCTCGATACTCCTGGTCACCAGGACTTCGCCGAGGATACCTACCGTACGCTGACGGCTGTCGATTCTGCCATCATCGTCGTTGACGGTGCCAAGGGCGTGGAGGCACAGACACGCAAACTCATGGAGGTGTGCCGCATGCGCAACACCCCTGTCATCATATTCATCAACAAGATGGACCGTGAGGGCCGCGACCCCTTCGACCTGCTCGACGAACTGGAGCAGGAGCTGCAGATAAAGGTGCGCCCATTGTCTTGGCCTATCAACCAGGGCGTAAAGTTCAAGGGCGTATATAATATATATGAGCAGCAGCTCAACCTCTTCACCCCTGACAAGCAGCGCGTCACCGAGAAGGTAGCCGTTGACATCGCATCGAGCGAGCTCGATGCCCAGGTGGGTGAGGACGATGCACAGCAGTTGCGTGACGACCTCGAACTTGTCAGCGGCGTATATCCAGAGTTTGACGTCGAGACCTACCGCACTGCCGAGGTGGCACCGGTATTCTTCGGTTCCGCCCTCAATAACTTCGGTGTGCAGGAGCTCCTCGACTGCTTCGTAGAGATAGCCCCATCCCCACGTCCTACCAAGGCAGAGGAGCGCATGGTGAGCCCTGACGAGGCAAAGTTCACCGGCTTCATCTTCAAGATTACCGCCAACATCGACCCTAACCACCGCTCCTGCATAGCCTTCTGTAAGGTATGCTCGGGCAAGTTCCAGCGCAACCAGCCCTACCTGCACGTCGGCATGGGCAAGACTGTGCGTTTCTCATCGCCAACGCAGTTCATGGCGCAGCGCAAGGAAACCATCGACGAGGCATGGGCTGGCGACATCGTAGGTCTGCCAGACAACGGCATCTTCAAGATTGGCGATACCCTTACCGAGGGCGAGCAGCTGCACTTCCGCGGACTGCCTTCGTTCTCGCCAGAGATGTTCAAATACATAGAGAACGACGACCCGATGAAGGCAAAGCAGTTCCAGAAGGGTTTGGAGCAGCTTATGAACGAGGGCGTGGCACAGCTTTTCGTCAATCAGTTCAACGGCCGCCGCATCGTGGGCACCGTAGGCCAGTTGCAGTTTGAGGTCATACAGTACCGTCTGGAGAACGAGTACAACGCCAAGTGTCGCTGGGAACCGGTGCATCTCTATAAGGCATGCTGGGTAGAAAGCGATGATGCGGAGCAACTTGAAAACTTCAAGAAGCGCAAATACCAGTACATGGCGAAGGACAAAGACGGCCGCGACGTCTTCCTTGCCGACTCCGGCTATGTGCTCTCAATGGCTCAGCAGGACTTTGAGCATATCAAGTTCCACTTCACCAGCGAGTTCTGATATTTTTTTCCGTGCGATTGCATATTATTATAAAAAAAATGTGTAATATATTGCATATTAATAGGCTCTATTTATTGGGGTGATTTCAACGACAAGGCTCGTTCATGTCTCTTCGTGAGATGTGAACGAGCCTTGTCGCATTTGTATGCTATACGTTGATGAGAATAACAAATCAAGAGTTAAACCATAAAACTATTGTTAAGATAATTCGTGAACCAAAATAATTTTAATTAGTATAATTAGTTTCAAAAAAGGTCTTTAACCAACGAATATGTTTATAAACGGGAATTTCAGATAATAAACAACATAACAATGACACAAAGAACAACAAAACTTGTCCCCCCCAGACATCTGGGACTACTAACACTTAGGGGTGCATGGCAGCGGCTCGGCACAGCGCAGGCCGCAGTAAGAAACATGACAAGGCGAGCAGCCATGATGTTGCTTGTAATGCTGCTCACGACGATAACAGCGTGGGCGCAGTCGCCATCGGGCAACTGGGAGGACTACAAGGCAACAAGCCTTAATGAGAGCGAGGACCACAACACTATCTACATCTCGACGGCAGAAGAACTTGCGCTCTATGCCTACAACGTGAACCACGATATAATGATCGAAAACGATAAATACTACTGTGCCCGCACCGTCGAGCTGCAAGCCAACATCGACTTGAGCGCACACTATTGGAAACCTATAGGATATAACGGTGCTGGCATGATAAAATATTACTTTAATGGAAAATTCAATGGTAACGGTCATACTATTAGTGGGTTATACCTTGATAGAAATGATAATCATGGAGCTGGCACATACGTAGGTTTTTTTGGCGTTATAGAAGGAACAGGGTGGATTAAAGACTTAATTATAGATAATTTCCGCATAGATACTTACAGTTCAGAAGGTTTAGCAGCCTTAGTAAGTCATTGCATGAATGTAAATGATGTATTTACGATAGAGAATTGTATCGTAAAAAATGGTTACATCAATAACAGCTATTCATCAACTACATGGTCAAAAAAGGGAGAAGGAGTTTTTTTAGGTTCTAAGAATGGTGCTATTTCGGTAATTAATAACTTCTACGTTAATGTGACAGGAAATTATGGTGGTGCAGTAAAGGATCATGATGTTGATGGAGCAACAGTAGCTTACGCTTCGGCACAATCGGAATTCTGTAAAAAGATCACTGTCCATAACGAAGATTATTATTATAGAGGTGACATAGTCATCAGTGTTGGCCCCTATGATTATACTGGCTCTAACATTAGTGTCACTCCCACTGTAACGTTCGATGGCACAGCGCTCAACTCCGATTGCTATACCGTTAGCATAAAGAATAGCCAAAATGAGACAATCACACAAGTGAAGGATGCTGGAATTTATACTTTGACTATCACTGGTGTGAATAACAAAGGCTACTATGGCTCAAAGAGTACTTCGTTCTATGTTTTGGGGGTATTGAACGGAAATGGCACAGAGAATAGCCCTTATGAGATATATAACCTTAACGACTGGCGCACATTCTCTTTGAATGTCAGTCTGGGCCAGAGGCTTGATAAATATTACATACTGAAAGATAATATCAGTGGCATTACAGAGATGGTGGGTGATGCCAATTATCAGTTCTGCGGTTCCTTTGATGGCAACCAGAAAACGCTGACCGTCAACATCAACGAAACTGCTACGCAGGGCACCGCCCCCTTCCGCGAAATCAGTGGTGCCACAATCAAGAACCTAACAGTGATGGGTAGCGTTACGGGAACAACCCACACTGCTGGACTGGTAGGCTTTGCCCGCAGCGGTGTGAATACAATAGAAAACTGCAATGTGGCAGTCAACGTGAGCGTCCCTGCCACCAGTGGCAACCGTCACATGGGCGGCATCGTGGGCCACGGTTTTTCATCTACGCTGAACCTTGTGGGTTGCGTATTCAGCGGCACGATGAGTAATAGTGGAGATTATGCTGGAGGCATGCAGGGCTGGAGCGACGGCAACACGCTCACCATTACCAACTGCCTCTTTATGGGCAGTTACACCGGAACGGCTAATAATGGTTTCCATCCCATTGCTATCCATAACGTCAACTCATCAACCAAAGCCAGTGTCAGCAATTGCTACTACACCGTCGCCCCCACGCTGACCAATTCTTCTTTGATTGCTACTACTGGTAAACAGGTCCGCAGTGTTTTGGCTGGTGATACATATGTTACTACTTGTGAGGCCAGTCCAATAGGAAGTAGTATTGCTACTTATAATGTCAGTGGTATAACTGTCTACAACAATGGCATCACATGTGGTAGTGCGTACTACTATGGTAATGGCGACCAAGTGAACCTCAGCATAAGTCACGGGGGGGGCTGCGAGGGCTACAAATTCAGCAGTTACACCGCCAGCGCAGGTACTCTCAGCGGCTCAGCCAACCCCTATACGTTCACCATGCCCAACGAAGACGTGATGCTCTACGCTAAGTGGACCCCCGACCCAGCCCACTTCGCTGACAATGGCGACGGCTCGTACACCATCAAGACCGCTACGGGCTGGAGCGTCTTCTGCGACGCCCTGCAGGACAACGACACATACAACCGCTTCAGTGGCAAGACCGTGAAGTTGGGTGGCGATATCGGTACGGAGGAGGACCCTGTCACCCGTATGGCGGGCTCGAGCGGCCACGACTTCAAGGGCACCTTCGACGGCGACGGCAAGACGCTGACCGTCGACTACAACGCCACCGAGAACTACGCCGCGCCCTTCCGCAACGCTGAGAGCGGCTGTGTGATTGAGAACCTCATCGTTGAAGGCTCCATCGCAACCTCTGCCCAGTTCGCCGCCGGCATTGTCGGCAACCAGTTCGGCACTGTCACCATCCGCAACTGCCGTGTGAGTGCCACCATTAGCAGCAGTAAGAGCGGTGACGGCACTCACGGTGGATTCGTAGGTGTCAAGGGCGACAGTAACTCCGCCCACCTGACCATCGAGGGCTGCGTGTTCGACGGCAAGATAGTCAGCACCGGCACAGGCAAGGATGCCACCACCAAATGCGGTGGCTTCGTGGGCTGGAGGAAAGACAAGGGTTCGCTCACCATCATCAACTGCCTCTACGCACCGCGGACTGACGCTAATGCCGTCAGCAGCGGAGCCACCTTCGCCCGCAATGGCGGCACCATCACCAACTGCTACTACACCCAGACCCTTGACGAGGCGCAGGGTGCATTTGCTTACATCGCCCCCACTGCCCCTGCTAACCTCGGCGCGGCAGTGACAGACGTATCGTACACCGTGCTGACGGCCTACGAGAAAGGTATCCTCTTCGACGGGAAATGCTACGTGGCACCCGAGGCAGTGACGTTCTACGACAATGCCGCCAACGACCTGACAAGCGTGAACGGTTACGTTGCCGACGTAACCCTGCAGGGGCGCACACTCTACAAGGACGGAAAGTGGAACACCATCTGTCTGCCATTCGCCATGACAGCGGAGCAGATTGCCGCAAATAGCAACTTTGCAGGTGCAACGCTGATGACGCTTGACGTGACAGAGAAGAACGGTTTCGACACTGCGGATGGTACATTGTACCTGTGGTTCAAGTCGGCAACTGAGATAGAAGCCGGAGTTCCGTATTTAGTAAAATGGACGAAGGCTGCGGACTACGAGGGCAACGAAGAGAACTACGACATCAGCAATCCTGTGTTCGAGGGCGTTACCATAAGTAATACAGCGGCTCAGGCTGTGGAGAGCACGACCGCAGGATTGGAAATAGTAGAGATGGTAGGCAACTACTCGCCCGTTAGCGTGACGGCAGACGACAAGAGCATCTTGTTCCTGAGCGATGCTAACACTCTGTACTATTCCAGCATAGACCGTCAGATACGTTCGTGCCGTGCGTACTTCTCGGTGCCGTACATCAAGGGAAACGCAGGAGCCAAGGTGTGTGCTTCCTCTCTGAACTTTGATAGCGATGAGGCAACAGGCATCATTTCAATTGAAAATGGAGATTTGAAAATTGAAAAAGAGAGCGATGGCTGGTATGACCTAAATGGTCGCAGACTCAACGGAAAGCCGACGGCGAAAGGTCTGTATATCCATAATGGCAGAAAGGAGGTAGTAGAATGAAACGAGCATATATGAAGCCCTCTATGGAGAAGATAGAGCTGCAGTATGTGACACAACTTCTGCAATCGAGTATAACCGGTCTGCAATCCAATGGCTGGAATGATGCCGAGGATGAGCTAGACCTTAGTGACCAAGGCGGTGGCAGCAGCATTTGGGACAGATAAACATATTATGTAGAAAAAGGAGATATGCCACAGGAAAACAGCATATCTCCCTTTTTTATAAACCTAAATTGTCCTATTCTGCACCCTGTTTTAAGTCGAAATAGAGGGCTGTTTTTCAAAAAAGTTTACGGTTGGTTGGTTTTATCGAAATCTCAAGAAGGTTGTAACTCGTTGATTTTCAAGAGAGGGTTTAAAAATCACGATGTAATATGATAGCTTTTATGGTGAAAAAGCTATCATATTGCGTTGTAAAAGGGCACCTTTTACACTGTAAAAGCTATCTAATTACAAAGTAAAAGCTATGCTTTAACATCTGGAAGCACCAAAAATGCCTTTTCTTTTCCACCTGAACGGCTATCATGTCATTCTTTTCTCTCTGGTTTGCATTTTTTTGCCGACAAAATTGTGAAGGCGAAATATCAGAAATATCCTATCCTACCGGTTTCTACACATAATCACGTAAAATCTCTGCAAATATTATCATTGTTTCGGAAAAAAGTTGTAACTTTGCACTCAGGAAATCGCTATAGCGACCGCGAGCCTGCTTTGCAGACACTTGCTTTTCCTATCGTGCGATACATTGCACTCATAAATCATCATAACATTAACGTCAATTCGGTGAATTTTGATAAACATAAAATATTTATGATAATTGACTTCGTCGAGCTAAACCTTCGTGGACATTCATGGTGATTCGTGTTTTCTTTTCAACATTAATGCCCATTAATGCCCATTAATTTTGCATGAATTATTTTCGTCGAACTCACGTTAACATTATAAAAATTTGAGTGGGAAACAGAAACACTGTTCTGACTCATATTAAAAACAAATAAAGAAGATAATTATGGCAAACGTAGCAACAATTCCTGCAGAAGGGCAGATACTGGTGAACATCGAGGACATGTCGATGCTCAAGGATATCAAGAAGGCTATTAGTATGCTCAAGGGCGTAGCTTCGGTAAAGGTGAAGAGGGCTACTAAGAAGGAGTACGACATCACCAAGACTGCCGGCTACCGTGAGGCGATGGACGACGTAAAGAACGGACGAGTTACGACATACGACTCGGTTGAAGACTTATTCCAGAAGTTAGAAAAGTAATATACATTAGTTCATATTCATGCACCTTTTCTCGCCATGCCAAAGCTCAAACAAGTTTGGCTTTGGTCATCTGGCTTAACGAAAACGTTCCTTTTACCATACTTGCGGAACCCGAATATTAACCTTTCCGCATTAAAAATCTGCAATTATTATCATTATT
The DNA here is from genome assembly GCA_016281055.1 of Prevotella sp. GTDB lineage: Bacteria > Bacteroidota > Bacteroidia > Bacteroidales > Bacteroidaceae > Prevotella. The sequence continues at coordinate 540 of JAEEHW010000108.1, read as the reverse complement.
TCAGAAAAAAGTTGTAACTTTGCACTTGATATCAAACTATAAATAAGATTATGAGCATGAAGACAGGTGACAACGTATTGATTTCGCCCGAGGTGACGCACAAGAGCGACTGGACTCAGGGCACGGTGATAGAAGTGGAGGCAAATCCTTTCGTGGGCACAGTAATCTCGGCTGAGACACCCAACGGAGAGATTTACTTCGAGAAGGAATGTCTGTTCAAACCAGCATATTAACCTATGTACGCACTCAGTTTTGACATGACCATAGCCGACTTGCAGGAGCATTACGGCAATCCCTACCACGGTGCATACTTCGAGATCAAGCGCACATTGGTCAAGAATGGTTAACAACATAATATCAAGATGCAGACAACTGCGATGACATTAACCGAACGACGATTTTAACTGACACAAAGAATGTCATGATATGCTCGCACTATGAGACAGCTCACACTTAATGCCACGCTCGAATATTACGACGTGCCACAGATTATCACTGCTACCGATGCTACTGGTACTCGCTACCTATGCACGCTATACG
>JAEEHW010000107.1 GCA_016281055.1 Prevotella sp. | reverse complement strand
GAACATGGACAAGGCGTTTGAGCGCCGCTTTCTGTATAAGATAAAGTTTGATAAGCCGACGGTTGAGGCCCGCACAAGCATGTGGCGGGAGATGATACCTGTTCTGAATGAAGAGGAATCGCGCATCCTGGCAGGAAAGTTTGATTTCAGCGGCGGTCAGATAGAGAACATAGCCCGTCATTACACCATAGGGAAGATACTGCACGGAGATTCAGAAGATGTTGTCAATACCCTCTCCACATATTGCGAGAGTGAGAAACTGGAATCAAACGATAAGCTAAGAATAGGTTTTTGGTGATTGAATAATGAAAAGCAAGAATTATGAACGGACGACAAAATGAAAAGAAGAAACTGATGGTCCATGTATATGATAGAGACATGGAACTGACAGTGTCCAAAGAAGAAGAGCAATGCTATATCATGGCTGCGAAATATGTCAATAAAAAAATTAATGCTTATAGTGACTATTATTATTTGCATAAATCCGAGACTGAAATCTTAAACATGGTGATGCTTGACATCGCCTTCAATCTAATGAAATACAAGTGTGCGGAAAGAACGTCATTGTTAAGAAGATTTATAAACCTTTTCAAAAAACATTAGTGAACTATGGTAGATTCTGTATGACTGGTAGCGTGTATTGACGTGCGCGTAATTTCTTTATTATCAAACGAATATATAGGACATTGTAAAAGCTATCATATTAGGGTGTAATATGATAGCTTTTACAGTGTAATACGATAGCTTTTACAGTGTAATATGTGTGCTATTAGGATGCTATAGTTTATAGCCTTCATTTTGGGTGTTCTATATCCATGATTATATGGTTCAAAAAATAGTCATTTTTTGAACAGCAAACTAATATTTTCTCTTTTCTCTTTTCTCTTTTTTAATACAAATGCCCTGTATTTGGGTGTAAAAACTCTGACCTCTGCCACGAGTTGGCGGAGGTCTTTTTCGTTCTATTCCTTAATTGCTGGTGTTACGATGTCGCTGCACGGCACTTTGTTCCAGTCGAACATGGATATCAAAGACTGGGGAGTGAGGGGGAGAGGATGCGGTTGCAGTTTTGCATAGTATGCCAGCATACCTATAATCTCCTCAGGGGTGTGGTTGCTGCGCAGATAGCCAAGGTCGAGGGCGAGGTCGCGCTTTGACAGACGCTGGCCGTCGCTGTTGATGAGAAGAGGCAGGTGTGTGAACTGTGGTGCGGGGAACTCCAACAGTTCGGCGACGTATATCTGCTGGGCGGCAGACAAGAGAAGGTCTCTGCCACGCACCACTTCATTGACACCCATGAGGGCATCGTCAACGACCACTGCGAGTTGGTATGCCCATGCACCATCCTTACGGCGGATGATGAAATCGCCAACATGGGAGGCAAGGTTCACTCGCTGTACTCCGTAATGTCCGTCGGTGTAAGACATCTCCCTGTCGGGAACGATGAGCCTTGTGGCGGCAGCACCGTTTTTTCTGACAAGCGAGGGCGAGCCCGGACGACAGGTGCCTCGATATACGATGCGGCCGTCGCTTTCGTGCGGAGCCTGAGTGGCGAGGATGTCGTTGCGGGTGCAGTAGCAGGGGTAGGTCAGTCCTTTGTCAGTCAGAAACTGGAAATAGTGCTCGTAAATGTCACTGCGCTGACTCTGATATACGGGAGTGCCGTCCCACGTCAGTCCGAGCCACTCAAGGTCGCGCATCAACTGGTCTGCATATTCCTGGCGTGAGCGTGCAGGGTCTATATCCTCGATGCGTAACAGCCAGTCCCCCCCCTTGCTCTTTACTGAAAGCCACGACAAAAGGGCGCTGAACACATTTCCGAGGTGCATGCGTCCAGTGGGTGATGGGGCAAAACGGCCTATGGCTTTCGTTGTTACCGAAGAATTTTCTCCATCCATATCATGTCAAACCATTGGTTGAACTTAAATCCGCATTCATGGAAATGAGCCACCTTTGTGTATCCCATCTTTTCATGAAACGACACGCTGTCATGTGTCAGGTAGGCGTTCTCCTCGTCAGTCCATGTAACGCTGGCATACAGGTTTCTTTTTCCGCTGTTGCGAAGCCGTTGCTCCATTTCCATGTAGAGGGCCTTGCCTATGCCATGCTGTCGTATGTTGCGGTCAATATATACCGTCATCTCCACACAATGTTTGTATGCTGCGCGTTCCCTTAATTTGTGGGCATAACTATATCCCACGACCTGTCCTTTCCACTCAGCCACGAGGTAAGGGAAATCCTTGGAGAATGTCCTTATGCGCTCAGTGAAATCTTCCAGCGTGGGAATGTCAATCTCAAATGTAATAGCGGTATGCTCCACGTATGGTGCATAGATGCCCAGCAGGGCTTCGGCATCATCCGGCGTAGCATTGCGAATAGTCAAATCATCATTCATCAATGACAAAGTTACTATTATTATTTCAATTATACAACGGAAATGAAGGAAATCATGCTTAGTGAGATGTTTTAACATAGTTCAAGGTTCGTAATTCAAAAAAAATATGTAAATTTGCATGAAAATGAGAAGATAGGCTATGACTGTAGTAGATATAAATATGAGAGTGAACTCGGTGAAAGCGTGGTTTTTGGCTGCAAGGCCAAAGACACTGACTGGAGCCGCCGTGCCTGTGATGCTCGGTGCAGCGTATGCATGGTATAGAGTACATGATTTGGCAAGTATAGAGTGGGGGGCACTGGCATTGTGTTTCCTGTTTGCCTTCGTGATGCAGATAGATGCTAATTTCATCAATGACTACTATGACTGCATGAAAGGACGCGACAATGAGGAACGCCTCGGTCCGCCCAGGGCATGTCAGCAAGGGTGGGTGACGATGCCTGCCATGAGAATAGCAATAGGAGTGACCACATTGCTGGGATGTGCCGTGGGACTGCCGCTGATATATTATGGTGGATGGGAGATGATAGCAGTAGGCGCAGCGTGTGTGCTGTTCTGCTTCTTATATACTATATGTATGGCGTCGCTGGCCTTGGGAGACGTGCTGGTGATAGTGTTCTTTGGTATCATACCGTGTTGCTGTACATACTATGTGATAGTGCCGCAAGAGTTTCAGTCGCTGCAGATGATGCCGTGGTTTCTGGGACTTGCCAACGGCTTGATGACAGATACCCTGCTTTTGATAAACAATTACCGTGACATAGACAACGACCGTAATGCCGGCAAGAAAACACTTGTGGTGCTGATAGGCAAGGAACGCACGGAATGGCTGTATCTCTTTATCGTGCCCATAGCACTGTGCATCGTCCTGTTTGAGTTTGGATGGACAAACATGAATATAATCTTCTGTTTCGGTGTGTATTTCTTTCACATTTCTACATGGAACGAGATGCGGCGCATCGGGCAGGGCAGGGCATTGAATGCCACTTTGGGTAAGACAGCGCGAAATATTCTGTTTTTTGGAATATTGATAAGTCTGCTTATCATTTTGCAATAAAAAAGTAAGTGAAAACATCGTTTTTTGCGCAAAATGCCAAAAATGTGCAAGTTTTTTTGTCGCTTTCATAAAAAATATGTAACTTTGCAGTCTAAAAACATAAATTAGAATACAATAGTCATTTTAGATAACAAAAATTCAAATGAAGAAGTACAATTTTAACGCAGGTCCGTCTATTCTCCCACGCGAGGTGATTGAGCAGACTGCAGCAGCATGTCTTGATTTTGACAACTCAGGACTTTCACTTATGGAGATCAGCCACCGTGCTAAGAATTTCCAGCCAGTAGTTGACGAAGCAGAGGCTCTGATGAAGGAGCTTCTTGACATCCCAGAGGGATACAAAGTGTTGTTCCTCGGTGGTGGTGCATCGTTGGAGTTCTGCATGGTGCCTTACAACTATCTTGAGAAAAAGGCCGCTTACCTCAACACTGGTGTGTGGGCTACAAAGGCTATGAAAGAGGCTAAGCTTTTCGGCGAGGTCGTTGAGATTGCTTCATCTGCAGATAAGAATTTCACATACATCCCTAAGAATTATACCATCCCAACAGATGCAGATTACCTGCACATCACTTCTAACAATACCATCTATGGTACAGAGATTCGTTATGACATCGATTCACCAGTGCCATTGATTGCAGACATGTCATCTGACTTCCTTTCTCGTCCAATCGACGTAAGCAAGTATGCCATGATTTATGGTGGTGCACAGAAGAACCTTGCAATGGCTGGTGTGACATTCGTAATTGTTAAGGAGGACACACTTGGTAAGGTTTCACGCCAGATTCCTACAATGCTCGACTATCGCACACACGTGAAGAAGGGTTCTATGTTCAATACTCCTCCTGTTGTGCCTATCTACTCTGCACTGATGAACCTCCGTTACATCAAGGCTCACGGTGGTGTTGTTGCAATGGACAAGCTCGCTAAGCAGCGTGCTGAGATTGTTTATAGCGAGATTGACCGCAACAAGCTCTTCGTTGGTACTGCTGAGGAAGACAGCCGTTCACTGATGAACCTTACCTTCGTATTGAAGCCTGAGTATCAGGATCTGCAGGACGAGTTCCTCGCCTTCGCTACAGAGAAGGGTATGGTTGGTGTCAAGGGTCACCGTGATGTTGGTGGCTTCCGCGCATCTTGCTACAATGCAATGTCAATAGAGGGCTGTGAGGCACTTGTTGCATGCATGAAGGAATTTGAGGCAAAGCACTAATTTATAATAAATTGAATAAATATGGAATTGAAAAATTGAGGTATCTTACATTTAATGTTTGAACTTCAGTTTTTCAATTCTTCAATTCTTAAATCTTTTATAATATTATGGCAAAAGTTTTAATTGCGACAGAAAAGCCTTTCGCTGCACCTGCTGTCGCTGGTATTAAGGAAATCATAGAGAAGGCAGGCTTTGAGCTTGCACTGCTCGAGAAATATACAGAGAAAGCTCAGCTGCTCGCTGCTGTTGCTGACGTTGATGCTATTATCATCCGTTCAGACAAAATAGACGCAGAGGTAATGGATGCTGCCAAGAACCTGAAGATTGTTGTTCGTGCTGGTGCTGGTTATGATAATGTTGACCTCGAAGCTGCTACTGCACGTAACATCGTTGTTATGAACACTCCTGGCCAGAATGCAAATGCTGTGGCTGAGTTGGTTCTCGGTTTGCTGGTATATGCTGTTCGTAATTTCTACAATGGCAAGGCTGGTTCTGAGCTGATGGGCAAGAAACTCGGTATCCTTGCTTTCGGTAATGTAGGTCGCAACGTGGCTCGCATCGCTAAGGGATTCGGCATGGAGGTTTGCGCATACGATGCATTCTGCCCAGCAGACGTTATTGAGGCTGCAGGCGTGAAGGCAATGGCTTCACAGGCAGATCTCTTCAAAGAGGCAGACATCGTTTCACTCCATATTCCTGCAACAGCAGAGACTAAGCAGTCTATCAACTACGAGCTTTGCGGCACTATGAAGAAGGGTGCTATCCTGATAAACACCGCTCGTAAGGAGGTTATTGACGAGGCAGGTCTGCTGAAGTTGATGGCAGAGCGTGAGGACCTGAAGTACATCACCGACATCAAGCCAGACGCAGACGCTGACTTCGCTAAGTTTGAGGGCCGCTACTTCTCTACACCTAAGAAAATGGGTGCACAGACAGCAGAGGCTAATACCAACGCAGGTCTTGCTGCTGCAAACCAGATCGTCGGTTTCATCAAGGAAGGCGTTACAAAGTTCCAGGTAAACAAGTAATCGTAAGACGATTCTTCTATAATAAAAAGACGAGACATAGAAATCAATCTATGTCTCGTCTTTTTTATTGTCATTATTGTTATCTAGATGATAACTATACAGTATCTCAAATCCTGATGATTTGGGATTATTTGTAGTATTCTTTCTTGCCTGCAGCAAGGGTGTTCTTCATCAGTGAGCAAATGGTCATGGGACCAACACCGCCAGGAACAGGTGTGATGAATGAGCACTTAGGTGCAACATTCTCAAAGTCAACATCACCAGAGAGACGATAACCGTTCTTGCGTGTGGCATCAGGCACACGTGTGGTACCTACATCTACGATTACAGCACCATCTTTTACCATGTCTGCTGTTACGAATGCGGGTCTGCCGATAGCTGCAATTATTATGTCTGCCTCACGACATTCCTCCTTGAGGTTTGCCGAATGAGAATGACACACAGTAACGGTGGAATCGCCATATTCTTTCTGCATCATCAGCTGTGCCATAGGTTTTCCGACAATGTTTGAACGTCCGAGGATAACACATTTCTTACCACTGGTTTCGATGTTGTAACGCTTGAGAAGTGTCACGATACCGAGAGGGGTGGCAGAGATAAAACATGGCAGGCCAATGGCCATGCGACCTACGTTGATAGGATGGAAACCGTCAACGTCTTTCTTATAGTCGATGGCTTCGATGATTTTCTGTTCGTTGATGTGTTTAGGAAGTGGAAGCTGCACGATGAAACCGTCAATATCCTCATCCTTGTTCAGTTTGTCAACACACTGAAGCAGTTCTTCCTCTGTGATGTTGTCCTCATAACGTATAAGGGTGCTTTTGAAACCACATGCTTCACATGCAAGCACCTTGTTTTTTACGTATGTTTCAGAACCTCCGTCATGGCCTACAAGCACTGCGGCAAGGTGTGGCTGTTTGCCACCATTGGCCATAATCTGTTTTACTTCTTCAGCAATTTCCGCCTTAATGGCAGTAGCTGTTGCTTTACCGTCTATTAACTGCATTGTATTATTTATATTTGTAATTTCTTAAAACTTTGGCATACCCATACCTGGCATTCCTTTCATTTTACCCATCATTCCGGCCATTTTCATCATATTGCCCATGCCGTTGCCAGAAATCATTCGCATCATCTTGCGCATCTGGTCAAACTGTTTGATGAGACGGTTGACATCCTGAATGTTGGTGCCGGAACCTTTTGCAATTCTCGTTTTTCTTGACTGGTTGAGAATTTCAGGGTTGGTACGTTCTTTCGGAGTCATAGAGTAAATGATGGCCTCAATGCCTTTGAATGCATCATCGTCAATGTCAACATCTTTCACTGCCTTGCCTACACCAGGAATCATGGACGCAAGGTCCTTGATATTGCCCATTTTCTTTATCTGCTGTATCTGGCCGAGGAAGTCGTTGAAATCAAACTTATTTTTTGCTATCTTCTTCTGAAGGCGCTTGGCTTCCTCAAGGTCGAACTGCTCCTGAGCGCGTTCCACGAGAGATACGACATCACCCATGCCGAGGATTCTGTCTGCCATACGCTCTGGATGGAAGACATCAAGTGCTTCCATCTTCTCACCAGTGCCGATGAACTTTATAGGTTTGTCAACGACAGTTCGAATGGAAAGAGCTGCACCGCCACGAGTGTCACCATCAAGTTTTGTGAGGATTACACCGTCAATCTCCAGACGCTCATTAAAGGTTTTTGCCGTATTCACCGCATCCTGACCTGTCATGGCATCGACAACAAGGAGAGTTTCGTTAGGAGATGTAGCGGCCTTGATGTCTTCAGCCTGCTTCATCAGTTCTTCATCAATCGACTGACGGCCAGCTGTATCAATAATGACAACATCGTATGCTTTTGCTTTCGCTTCCTTTATGGCATTTACTGCAACCTGTACAGGATCTGTGGCACCTGGTTCCATATAAATAGGAACTTCCACTTGTTCGGCAAGTACACGCAACTGCTCCATGGCTGCAGGGCGGAATGTGTCACATGCAGCAAGTAATGGTTTCTTGTTTTTCTTGTCTTTAAGGAGTTTTGCGAGTTTTCCAGACATGGTGGTTTTACCAGCACCATTCAAACCTGCCATCATAATAATAGCGGGATGACCACTGATATTCAACTCTTTTGCTTCACCACCCATCAATTCCGCCAATTCATCGTGTACAAGCTTGACCATCAACTGACCAGGCTTGACAGCTGTGAGTACATTCATACCCAATGCTTTCTGCTTGACGGTGTCGGTAAATGTCTTTGCTACCTTGTAGTTGACATCGGCATCAAGCAAAGCACGACGAATATCCTTAAGGGTCTCTGCTACGTTTATCTCGGTGATTTTTCCCTCACCTTTGAGAATCTTGAATGACCTTTCTAATCTGTCACTTAAATTTTCAAACACGTTTATCTATATTTTAATGTTTATGATTATTAATATGTATTATCTGTTTTTATACATATTTTCGTAATATTTCTCGTATTCACCGGATGTAACATTGTTCATCCATTCCTCATTGTCAAGATACCACTTGACGGTTTTCTCAATGCCTTCTTCAAATTGCAATGATGGTTCCCAACCAAGTTCTTTCTGCAATTTCGTGGAATCTATGGCATATCGTGCGTCATGTCCCAGACGATCTGTTACGTATGTTATGAGGTTCATGTCCTCGCCTTCCTCTCTTCCGAGCAGACGGTCAACGGTTTTTATGACAGTCTTGATGATATCAATGTTCTTCCACTCGTTGAAACCGCCGATATTGTAAGTTTCTGCAATCTTTCCATTATGGAATATGGTATCGATGGCGCGTGCATGGTCTTCAACATACAGCCAGTCACGTACATTCTCACCTTTACCATATACAGGAAGAGGCTTGCGATTGCGAATGTTATTGATGAACAAAGGAATCAATTTCTCTGGGAACTGATATGGCCCATAGTTGTTTGAGCAGTTTGTCACGATTGTCGGCATGCCATATGTGTCATGGAATGCACGTACAAAATGGTCAGAACTTGCCTTAGAGGCAGAGTATGGAGAATGAGGATTGTATTTTGTTGTTTCGTAAAAGAAATCCTTTCCGTATGCCAGATGATGCTCAGAGCTTGATGCTGTTGTGGTGAATGGAGGCTCAATGCCTTCTGGATTAGTCATCTCTAAGGCTCCATACACCTCGTCTGTGGAAATATGGTAGAAACGTTTTCCTTCATATTTCTCTGGTAAGGATTCCCAGTATAGTTTGGCAGCCTGAAGCAGTGAGAGTGTTCCCATTACATTCGTTTTGGCAAATGTAAATGGGTCCTTGATGGAGCGGTCAACATGTGATTCTGCTGCAAGATGAATGATTCCATCGATGTTTTCGTTCTTCATCAGTTGATAGAAACTGTCGAAATCGCATATATCCATCTTTACAAACTTGTAATTTGGCTTGTCTTCTATATCTTTCAGGTTTGCCAAATTGCCAGCGTATGTTAGTTTGTCAAGATTTATGATATTGTATTCTGGATATTTGTTGACAAACAGTCGTACTACATGTGAGCCGATAAAGCCTGCTCCTCCTGTTATTACTATATTTTTCATAAGTAACTTGTCGTATTAGTATAATGGAATGTTTATGTCAAAAGGACTATCGAAGTCTTTCAATATTGTATGTTTTGTATCTTTCTCTGACAGGATAGCCTTTTCTGTAGGTACCTTCCAGTCTATGCCTAATGAATCATCGACGATGGAAATGCCACCATCAGCTTCAGGATGATAGAATTCATCACATTTGTATTGAAAGACAGCTGTTTCAGACAATACTGCGAAACCATGAGCGAAACCGCGTGGGATGAAGAACTGACGATGATTGTCTTCTGTAAGTTCCACTGCAACATGTTTTCCAAAAGATGGGCTTCCCTTACGTATATCCACAGCTACATCCAATACTGCTCCCCTTACACAACGCACTAACTTTGACTGTGAGAAAGGTGGACGCTGAAAGTGTAATCCACGCATTACTCCGTATGAAGACATTGACTCATTGTCCTGTACGAAATTAATCTTGCGGCCTAGGATAGGAGTGACCTTTTCATCAAACTCACGTTGTGAGAAAGACTCGAAGAAATATCCTCTTGCATCCTTGAATACTCGTGGTTCAATGATTAAAACATCCTTTATGTCTGTTTGAATTATATCCATAATTATTAATCGAGATTACTATTTCCGTAGCGTTTTACTTCATCAATAACTTTAAGCAAGTATTGTCCATATTGGTTCTTAAGCATCGGCTTGGCAAGTTCTTTCATTTTATTCTCGTCAATCCAACCTTTACGGTATGCTATACCCTCAAGACATGCAACTTTCAGTCCTTGACGCTTCTCAAGCACCTCTATATAGGTGGATGCTTCTGAGAGAGAGTCATGTGTGCCAGTGTCAAGCCATGCGAAACCGCGACCTAATGTCTGAACTTTCAATTCTTTATCCTTTAGGAATTGTTGGTTTACTGTGGTGATCTCATATTCTCCACGTGCAGATGGCTTTATCTCATGTGCAACCTTCACTACCTTGTTTGGATAGAAATATAGTCCCACAACAGCGTAATTTGATTTTGGATTTTCAGGCTTCTCCTCTATAGAAAGGCAGTTACCTTCCCTGTCAAATTCTGCTACCCCATAGCGTTCTGGGTCATTTACCCAATAACCAAATACTGTGGCCTTCTTGTCTTCTTCAGCAGTTCGTACTGCTTCTTTCAGCATTTTAGTGAATCCAGAACCGTGAAAGATATTGTCACCGAGAACAAGACAGGCAGAATCATCACCTATGAAATCCTTTCCTATTGTGAATGCTTGTGCCAAACCGTCAGGTGATGGTTGCTCTGCATATTCGAAATGAACTCCATAATCAGAACCGTCACCTAATAAACGCTTGAAGCCTGGCAGGTCAAAAGGCGTGGATATTATGAGAATATCACGGATGCCTGCAAGCATAAGAACGCTTATAGGATAATAAATCATCGGTTTGTCATATATCGGCATCAACTGTTTAGAAATGCCTTTGGTAATAGGGTAGAGGCGAGTGCCAGAACCACCAGCGAGAACAATACCTTTCATTTTTTTTTTGAAATTAGCTTTTATTATTAAGGTTTGCAATACACTTTCGTAAAGACTCTGTCCAGTAAGGTATGGTTATATTGTATGTTGTCTTGATTTTCGTTTTGTCAAGTACAGAGTATGACGGTCTTGTTACGGGACTTGGAAATTCATCTGAATGGCACGGCTGTATGTCACAATCAGTGTTGCCAGCATACTCCGCTATCATCTTCGTAAAGTCATACCAAGAGCATACGCCCTCATTGCTGTAGTGATATATGCCAACTACTGGGGATTTTAGGATGTCTGTGATAGCAAGTGCCAAATCGTATGCGTATGTCGGTGTGCCACACTGGTCGAAGACAACTTTTAACTGTGGCTTTGTAGCAGTGAGATTAAGCATGGTTTTACAGAAGTTCTTTCCAAATTCGGAATACAACCATGCTGTACGAATGATTACATACTTACATCCTGTAGCAATGATTTTCTGTTCACCATGTAGTTTGGTTTTTCCATAAACACCTGTTGGGGTGCCTTTCTGTGTTTCCTGGCAAGGAGTGTTGTAAGGTTCTTTACCAAATACATAGTCGGTAGATATGTGAATCAGTACCCCATCTACCTCCTTCATTGCTTTCGCAAGGTTTTCCGGGGCATCTGCATTCAGATGCTCAGCCAAAGCCTCAGATGTCTCTGCTGCATCTACATTCGTAAATGCTGCACAGTTGACTATCGCTTTTACATCATTATCTTTTACAATCTGACGAATGGCATCCAAGTCTGTGATATCAAGATGTAAGGTTTCATTACCTTCTTGTTCACATACATCTGTAAAAATGTAATTGTCAGAGGCTTCTTTGCTTACAATTCGTATTTCGTTGCCCAGTTGGCCGTTTGCTCCCGTTACAAGTATGTTCATGATTTCTATTCTGTTGCTTTGAACGACATGTCTAGTCCTTTGACGCTATGTGTCAGTGCTCCAAAGGATATAAAATCAACTCCAGCCTTTGCGTATGGAATCATATTGTCGTATGTTATGCCACCGCTTGATTCTGTTTCACATTGATGGTTAACAATTTTCACAGCTTTGACAGTATCTTCTGGTGTAAAATTGTCAAACATGATGCGGTCAGGTTTCTCTGCAAGAGCTTCATCCAGTTCCTTGAAATTACGTACTTCGATTTCTATCTTCAGGTCTTTGCCTTTTTCTTTACAGTAAGCTTTAGCACGTGATATAGCATTGTGTATTCCGCCAGCGAAATCCACATGGTTGTCTTTCAGCAGTATCATGTCAAAAAGACCGATACGGTGGTTCATTCCACCACCTATCTTAACCGCCTCCTTTTCAAGCATTCGCATACCTGGCGTGGTCTTGCGGGTGTCTAGCACACGTGTTTTCGTTCCTGCATCAATAAGTGCCTGTTGATATTTGTTTGTCATTGTGGCAATACCACTCATGCGTTGCATGATATTCAACATAAGGCGCTCTGTCTGCAGTAAACTCTGAACTTTGCCAGACACAACCATAGCAATGTCACCTTTCTTGACTTTGCTGCCGTCGTTTATTAATACCTCAACCTGCATTGTCGGGTCAAAGCGTCGAAATACCTCTTTGGCAACCTCTATGCCTGCCAGTATTCCATCCTCTTTGATGATAAGTCGGCTTTTGCCCATGGCATCCTCTGGGATACAACACAAGGTTGTGTGGTCACCATCTCCTATGTCCTCAGCAAAACTCAAATCAATGAGTTTGTCTGTAAGTTCTTCTACACTTAGCATATTTATAAACAATGATTTGTTTTAGTAACCGTTTAGAAATATATACCGAGACCAACCTTCAGTCCTACAGTAGAGTAGTCTTTGTGATTACTGAAACTTTGATCATAGTATATGGCAGGTTCAATGGTTATCTTGTCATTAATGAAGAAGGCATAGCCTAGTTCTACTCCTGGCATGATGTCATTATGATGTGGTTCAAATACGCCTTTGACATTCAGTTCTGCATACACGCCATTTTGTAAAAGATAGTAACGAGTTCCTGCTCCTAATGTGCAGCAGTTGATGCTTCTGTCATGATGTACATATCCTGCATGTGCATTAAGCATCCAACAGTCTGATATAAAATAACCAAATTTTACTTCTGCTCCGAATTTGAACTCTTCATTGCCGTTGAATGAGGCATTAATACTGTTTAGGGCTCCTTCAAAGTATCTTGTACCTTTGTCGAATTGTGCATTGGCTGCTATTGTTGTTGCAACCATAGCTAACATTAAAATAATTTTCTTCATACGAATATTTATGTTTTAAATTATCATGATTATTCTTTTTTCAATTGTTGCTTCTATGAGATGCAGTAAATTTCTTATTATACCATATATAGAAACAAACAGTGCTGATTGCTGCAACTAAGATGCCAATAATGTAACCATATTCGGATGGCATTGACAATGCGTCTTTGCTGACACATAGGAAGGATGTACATACGCATGTCATGAATATTGCTGGTATCATAGTGATGAAGTATAATCTGCGTTTCAGAGCAAGATATACGGTAATTGCCCATAATGTGAATACAGACAGAGTCTGGTTGGCCCATCCAAAATATTTCCAAATTGTATTAAAAGAATCTGGATTGTCTAACTGCCAAACAAGTATTGCAATGGCGATTCCGAACAGTGGTATACTAACCAACAGACGTTTCAAAATAGGCTTCTGGTCAATCTTTAGTGCATCAGCTACAATCAATCGGCAGGAACGCAATGCTGTATCACCACTGGTGATTGGCGCAGCCACGACACCAAGTACGGCGAGGATACCTCCTGCCATTCCCAGCCATCCTTCGCAGACTGTCATTACCACCTTTGGAGCAGCAAAGAATTGGGTAACAGTTTTTCCTGATGCCCCGAATTGCGCAATGACCTCTGGAGTGCAAATCTCTTTCCAACCCTGATTATAGAAAAACCAGCTGCTGACCGTTGCCCAGATGAGTGCTACAATTCCTTCTGTAATCATGGAACCGTAGAATACAGGTCTTCCAAGATTTTCAGATTTCATACAGCGTGCCATCAATGGACTCTGTGTTGCATGGAAACCAGAAATGGCACCACATGCAATAGTTATAAACAAAGCTGGGAATATTGGTTCCGGATTATTTATGCCAAGTTGAGTTCCCATATATCCAAGACCATCCCATGCTTCGGGTAGCGACGGCCATTTTACAAACAGAACCACCATTAGTGCTGCCGCCATGAATATCAGTGAGATTGCAAACAAAGGATATATCTTTCCTATAATCTTGTCAATAGGCATCATGGTGGCAATTACATAGTATATGAAAATCACACATATCCACAATAGCATGTTGTCAAAGCCACCAGCAGATATAACCATGTTATTTATAAGCGATGCCGGTGCACTTACGAAAACTGCCCCGACTAAAACCAATAATAGAACGGCAAAGCACAGCATAAGTTTACGCATGGTGCCTCCAAGATATTGTCCTACGATGTCCGGCAGGCCTATGCCTCCTTTGCGCATGCTTATCATGCCGCTTAGATAATCATGTGTTGCTCCTGCAAAAATACATCCGAGTACTATCCATAAATATGCGGAAGTACCAAACCACATGCCCATTATCGCTCCAAATATTGGGCCAGTACCAGCGATGTTCAAAAATTGAATCATAAACACCTTCCATGTTGGCAAGGCGATATAATCCACTCCATCAGCTTTCCTGACTGCTGGTGCAATTCTTTTTTCATTTGGTCCAAATACTCTCTCTACGAATTTGCCATATAAAAAATAGCCTAAAAACAAAAGTACAAGGCTTATTAAAAAAGTGAACATGTTGAGTTATTGTTTTTTTTTGAGATTTAATGTGTATATTTTGTGCAAAATTAGTAAAAAAAATTGTAACAACCAAAAATAATAAGTAACTTTGCATTCGAAATGAAGAAAATTATACTATTTATATTCTTTTTTACAGTATGTTTGAATTGTGCCGTTGGTGCACCCAAATATGAAATTAGAGCAGTTTGGCTCACTACGATTGGTGGATTGGATTGGCCACATTCGTATGCGCATGATGGCTTTGGCATAGGAAACCAACAACGTGAACTATGCAACATCCTTGATAAATATGTCGAGGCAGGATTCAATACTGTTCTTTTCCAAACAAGAGTGCGTGGAACTGTTGCGTACCCATCTTTCCTTGAACCATGGGAGGGCGCTTTTTCTGGTGTTCCGGGTATGTCACCGGGATATGACGTTCTCTCTTTCGTTATTGATGAATGTCACAAGCGAGGTCTTAAAATTCATGCGTGGATTGTCACAATCCCTTTGGGAAAATGGAATGAAGCCGGATGTGAGAATCTCAGGAAAGCCTATCCGAATCTTGTAAAGAAGATAGGTGATGAGGGCTTTATGAATCCAGAACTGGTTGGTACTGGCGATTATTTGGCCAATATATGTTCTGAGGTTGTAAAGAAATATGATATAGATGGCATCCATCTTGATTATATTCGTTATCCTGAAACATGGGGAAAGATTGCAGACCGTTATAAAGCACGAGATAATATAAACCATATTGTAGAAACAATCCATAACCGTGTAAAGTCCATAAAGCCTTGGGTCGCCTTGTCTTGCTCCCCTGTTGGAAAATATGCTGATACTAAAAGGGCACGCTCTGGTGGTTGGAATGCTCGTGATGCAGTATGTCAGGATGCTGCATTGTGGTTGAAAGAAGGATGGATGGACATCATCTTTCCTATGATGTATTTTAAAGGCAATAATTTCTATCCTTTTGTTATGGACTGGAAGGAACGCTCGTCTGGCAAGATCGTCGTTCCTGGTTTGGGCATTTATTTCATGCATCCATCGGAAAAAGACTGGTCTTTGACAGATATAACACGCGAAATGAATGTCAGCCGTCAATATGGCATGGGCACATGTTTCTTCAGGTCGGATTTCTTTACCAGCAACCTCAAAGGTTTGTATGACTATACCAAGAATACTTATTCTACAAGTCTTTCGCTTCCCCCTGCAATGTCATGGTTGTCAGGTAAACGACCTGTAGCACCACATCATATTGGTTTTGTGGAATCGGAAGATGGAGGAATGCTTTTGAAATGGGATGTGAACAACGAAGGAAATATGCTTTTGTATAATATATATGGCTCAAGCACTTCCAACGTAGATGTCAATGTTGGAGACAACATATTGATGGCAAACTATGATGAAACGTCAATAGAGTTTCCTGTCGCCACCAGTTTAAAATGGTTGGCTGTTACATCTGTTGACAGATATGGTAATGAGTCTCAGCCCAGAATATTGTGGCTTGACCAAGAAACAGGTGATGATGCTATGTATCATCAGTCAAGAATGTTGACGTGTGATGAGTTCTTCCTGTATCTTGACCATTGCGATATTGACACCTCGCAAGTTGTCGAAATTCATTCGATAGAAGGTGCTCCACTTACAGCGAGACTTACCCATAGTCAAGGTGAATCTTGTGTCATAGATATATTCCTGCTTCAGCGGGGGCATTATAAGGCATATTGGGTTACGCGTAAAGGTGACAGGCATCTCTTGGGTAGATTTTATAAACAATGATTATTGGGCAAAATATTGAGAATTGTTAATAATCAGTAATATAACACAATATAAATCAATTTTTTTGCCAAAAAAAGAAGAAAAGAATAGCCACATGGACTGTTATT
Source organism: Prevotella sp. (assembly GCA_016281055.1). Lineage (GTDB taxonomy): Bacteria > Bacteroidota > Bacteroidia > Bacteroidales > Bacteroidaceae > Prevotella. Next base: position 14,336 of record JAEEHW010000107.1, on the reverse strand, counting down.
TGCTTTTTTTCAGTAACTTTGCAGTGGTAACATAAGAAAACACATTATTTATATATAATATAGGAGTATCATGGTAAAACCCGACTATATATTTGAATCAAGCTGGGAAGTTTGCAATAAAGTAGGAGGTATATATACAGTGCTTTCCACACGTGCTAAAACACTTCAGGAATCGCTTGGAGATAAGTTGATTTTTATAGGCCCGGATTGTTGGAAGGATACACCGTGTCCATATTTTACAAGCGATGACAAGGTGCTTGCAGATTGGAGAATACAAGCAAAGTCAGAAGGCTTGAAGGTGAAAGTGGGAAGATGGAATGTGCCAGGTAATCCTGTTGCCGTGCTTGTTGACTTCTCATCGTATTTTGAAAGGAAAGACGAGATTTACACAGAATTATGGAATCATTATCAGGTAGATTCACTTCACGCTTATGGCGATTATGACGAGGCAAGCATGTTCTCGTATGCCGCTGCGCTGGTAGTGGAGTCTATCTATAATTTCCGTGGACTGTCAGATAAAAAGGTTATATATCATGGCAATGAATGGATGTGTGGTCTCGGACTTCTCTATATTAAGCACAAACTGCCGCAGATCGGTACAGTGTTCACCACACATGCCACATCCATAGGTCGCAGTATTGCGGGTAACATGAAACCGCTTTATGACTATCTTTGGGCGTATGACGGTGACCAGATGGCCGGTGAACTTAACATGCAGTCGAAGCATTCCATAGAGAAGCAGACTGCATGGAATGTGGATTGTTTCACTACAGTGAGTGACATTACTGCTGTGGAATGTAAGGAATTGCTTGACAAGCCTGTGGATTTTGTATTGCCTAATGGCTTTGAAGATGATTTCGTTCCAAAGGGAAGTTCGTTCACGGCAAAGCGCCGCAATGCACGCAAGGCGATTCTGCGGATGGCAAACTGTCTTACGGGATGTGAATATCCAGACGATACGTTGATAATAGGTACCAGTGGCAGATATGAGTTCCGTAACAAGGGTATTGACGTGTTCATTGAGGCAATGAACCGCCTAAACCGTGACAAGAACCTGAAGAAGAATGTTCTCGCTTTCGTGGAAGTACCGGCATGGGTTGGTGAGCCACGTGAGGATCTCAGGAAACGCCTGGACAGCAAGGAACAGTACGATACGCCGCTGGACTGCCCGATGATTACGCATTGGCTGCATAACATGTCGCACGACAACGTGTTGGGCATGATGAAGTATAATGATATGTGGAATCGCAAGGATGACAAGGTGAAGTTGATATTCATACCATGTTATCTTAACGGTAATGACGGCATAATGAACTTGCCTTACTATGACGTGATAATAGGAAAGGACTTGTCGGTTTATCCGTCATATTATGAACCGTGGGGTTACACACCGTTGGAATCTGTCGCATTCAAGGTGCCTTGCATTACTACTGATTTGGCAGGTTTCGGCTTGTGGGCAAACAGTATGAAAGGCAGATACAGCGAGATAACAGACGGTGTGAAGACGATACACCGCACTGACTATAACTATTCGGAGGTGGCTGATGTCATCAAGGATACTGTGTCGAAATATTCTGCCATGTCTGAGGCGGAGGTGAAAAAAGCACGCTCGGCTGCCGACAAACTTTCGAAGAAGGCTTTGTGGTCTGAGTTTATAAAGTACTACTGGCAGGCATACGATTTCGCTCTGCGTTCAAAGTGAGAATTTGAAGAGAAATATACATAAACATTAATAGGAACTAATAAATAAATAATATTTATGAAAATCAAAGCAGATTATGCAAACGCTCCTGTATGGAAGGAGTTTAATGTGAAGTCAACACTTCCTAAAGAGTTGGAGTGTCTTGACGAGTTGGCTCACAACATGTGGTGGGTATGGAACTATGATGCACGTGAGATGTTTCGCAGTCTTGACGAAGATATCTATGAGCGTGTTGGACACAATCCTGTGCAACTTCTTGAACTTTTGTCTTACGAGCGTAAGCAGGAGATCGTGAAAGATAAGGCTATCATGGATAATGTAAAGGCTGTGTATGGACATTTCCAGGAATATATGTCGCAGAAACCAGATGCGAAGCGTCCTTCTGTTGCGTATTTCTCTATGGAGTTTGGCATACACAACTCTTTGAAGATATATTCAGGCGGTCTTGGTATGCTTGCCGGTGACTATATAAAGGAGGCTTCTGACTCAAATGTTGACATGTGCGGTATCGGTTTCCTGTATCGTTTCGGCTATTTCAAGCAGAGCCTTTCAATGGATGGTCAGCAGATTGCCAACTATGATGCACAGAACTTCAATTCGTTGCCTATAACCAAGACTCTTGACAAGGATGGCAACCAGCTGGTTGTTGATGTGCCTTACATGAATTATATGGTTCATGCGCTGGTATGGCAGGCTAATGTCGGTCGTGTGAAACTGTATCTGCTTGACACCGACAATGAGATGAACTCAGAGTTCGACCGTCCTATCACTCATGCCCTTTACGGCGGTGACTGGGAGAACCGTCTGAAGCAGGAGATTCTCCTTGGTATCGGCGGTGTGCTGTTGCTGAAGAAACTTGGTATCAAGAAGCAGGTTTATCACTGTAACGAGGGTCATGCTGCACTCTGTAACCTGCAGCGCCTTGTTGACTGTATCCAGGAAGATGGTCTGACATTCAATCAGGCAATGGAGGTCGTTCGCGCCTCTTCACTCTATACAGTACACACTCCAGTACCTGCTGGTCATGACTATTTCGACAAGGAGTTGTTTGGTAAATACATGGGCGGTTATCCTCAGATGCTCGGCATCTCATGGAAAGAATTCATCGGCATGGGACGCATCAATCCTGAGGACGACAACGAGCGTTTCTGTATGTCAACCTTCGCCTGCAACACCTGCCAGGAGGTCAACGGCGTGTCAATGCTGCACGGATGGGTGTCTCAGAAAATGTTCTCTTCTATCTGGAACGGCTACTATCCGGAGGAGAACCACGTTGGCTATGTAACAAATGGCGTACACTTCCCATCATGGTGTGCTACAGAATGGCGCAAGGTATATGACAAGTATCTGAAGAAGGGCTTCTATGAAGACCAGTCCAATGAAGACCTTTGGCATGGCATCTACGATTGCCCGGATGCAGAGATTTGGGAAACACGTACTGCGCTGAAGAACAAGCTTGTGAAGTATATCCGTGAGAAATTTACAGAGTCATGGCTTAAGAACCAGGGTGACCCGGCTCGTGTGGTTTCATTGCTCGAGCGCATCAATCCAAATGCGTTGATGATAGGCTTCTGCCGTCGTTTCGCCACATACAAGCGTGCTCACCTGCTCTTTACTGATTTGGAGCGTCTCTCAAAGATTGTTAACAATCCTGATAAGCCAGTCCTCTTCTTCTTCTCAGGTAAGGCACACCCTGCAGATGGTGCTGGTCAGGGACTTATCAAGCGCATCTATGAGATTTCACAGCGTCCAGAGTTCCTCGGAAAGATTATCTTCCTTGAGGACTATGACTTCCAGCTTGCTCGTCGTCTCGTTTCAGGCGTGGATATCTGGATGAATACTCCTACACGCCCGCTTGAGGCTTCTGGTACATCTGGTGAGAAGGCCGAGATGAATGGTGTTGTAAACCTCTCCGTTCTTGACGGATGGTGGGTAGAGGGCTACCGCAAGGGTGCCGGTTGGGCACTGAAGCAGGAGCGCACATACGAGAACCAGGGTTATCAGGACAAACTGGATGCCGCTACCATATACAATATGCTGGAGAATGAGATCGTGCCTATGTATTATGACAAGGACAAGAATGGTCTCTCAAAGGATTGGATTCAGGTGATAAAGAACTCTATTGCCACAATCGCTCCACATTATACTATGAAGCGTCAGTTGGATGACTACTACTCAAAGTTCTACTGCAAACTGGCAGAACGTTCTGCAAAGATTAATGCAAACGAGTTCCAGATGGCAAAGGACATTGCACAGTGGAAGGAGAACGTGGCAGAGCGTTGGGATGGCATCAAGGTGGTATCTTCTGATACCGATATACTTACCAACGGCGGAGAGACCGGTCAGGAGTACACCATACAGTATGTTATCGATGAGCAGGGACTTACCGATGTCGTAGGTTTGGAACTTGTGACTCTGAAAAACGATATGAGTGGTACAGACCGCGAGATCAACACGGTTACTCCGTTCAAGATGATCAAGCAGGAAGGCAATCTCTACACCTTCGAGTGTAAGTTGTCACTTGACAAGGCTGGTGCCTTCAAGACTTGTGTGCGCATGTATCCAAAGAATGACATGTTGCCACATCGTCAGGACTTCTGCTACATCAAGTGGCTTGACTAATTCCACATATTAGTTGTAATTTGAATTAAACGAAGTAAAAAATATAATGATACCAACATCTGGTACGATTAGTACCAAGTGTTGGTATTATTAGTACCAAGTGTTGGTACTGTCAGTACCAGCCATTGGTATTAGTGGTCTCAGGCATATATGATATAAGCATAATATATGAAAGAAGTATTATTACATAGCTGTTGTGCGCCTTGTTCCAGTGCAATCATTGAATGGATGCTGAATAATGATGTGCGTCCTGTAATTTTCTATTGCAATCCCAATATCTATCCGGAAGAGGAATATTTAATTCGTAAGAATGAGATAACACGCTATGCAAAAAGACTCGGCATCTCTATAATCGATGATGATTATGACCATGAAAAATGGAAAGAGTATGTGACAGGCCAGTTGTGTAAAAACGGTGAGACACCGGAATTGCTCCCAGAACGCAGCAATAGATGTTTGGAGTGTTTTCGGCTTCGTATGTTACGCAGTGCAAAAAAATGCGCAGAATTGGGTTTGCAGGAATTTACTACTACATTGGCTTCAAGTAGGTGGAAGTCTCTTGAGCAAATCAACATTGCAGGTCAATGGGCGGCATCAGTTGTCGGCAATGTCACCTTTTGGGACAGAAACTGGCGTAAGGGTGGATTGCAGGAACGTCGTAATCAGCTTTTGAAGGAAAATGGATTCTATAATCAGTTGTATTGCGGTTGTGAATACAGTATGCCTAAATAAAAATCAGATCAGACATTACATCGTCGCTTACAAAAAGTCCCTTTCTCGTCAGCCTTAGTCTGTCATGATCTATTGTTGCGGTGCCGTTAGCTAATGATTTCTGGACATTCTCCATGATATAGTTGCGGTATTTCGGCAGCAATGATGATAGTAGGATGCCGTCGCGTGTCCTTAATGCTGTTGTCACAATATCGTTGTACCTCGTTACCTCATCAATGTCTTCGCCATCTGCAGGTATGACATTGTTTTTTATTCTGTCAATGTATTCGTGAACGTTGCTGACATTCCATTGACGACGGATTGTGTTGTAAGAATGTGCCGCAGCTCCGAGCCCGAGATACTCTTCTCCTGTCCAGTAACCATGATTGTGCCTTGAATGGAATCCTTTCCTGGCGAAGTTGCTGATTTCATATTGTTCGTAGCCAGCTTCAGCCAGTTCGTCGATCAGCATTTCATACATTGCTAATGACAGACTGTCGTCACATTTTTCAACGATGCCACGCTTGAGCATTTTGTGAAGCGGGGTGCCATCTTCGTACATTAGGGAATATGCCGAGATGTGCTGGACATCCAGTGACAGGGCATTTTTGATGTCATATTCCCATTCCTGCATGGTTTCATTAGGAAAACCGAATATCAAATCGATGCTTATATTGTTTATCCCGGCTTTTTTCAGTATATCTATGGCAGAGAATACCTGTATGGAAGTGTGCCTGCGCCGTAGTAAACGAAGGCGTGAGTCAGAGAACGTCTGTACACCAAGCGATACACGGTTTACGCCTATGTTAGACAGCGTGTCGGCTAAATCCCCGTTCATGTCGTCAGGATTACACTCGACAGTTACCTCCTGTGCATCCCCTAGACCATTCTTGAGTCTCGTCAGATTTTTTAATGACATGACGGATGGAGTGCCGCCACCTATGTATATGGTTTTAATATCCTTGTCATGCAAGAAGGATTCTCTGAGCTTCTTCTCGTGCAGGATACAGTCAATGTATTCATCCTCGACGCCTTCTAATCCGGTAGTGGAATAAAAGTCGCAATAAATGCATCTGCTTTTGCAGAAGGGAATATGAACGTATATGCCAGCCATGGATTTTTAGTCAAAAACGAGAAAAGGTGCAAGTCTCTCAAGCTGCTGCTTGGTGAAAGATGGAAGATTAGAGAGGTCTTTTATACTGTGAAATGCTCCCGTGGTGCGTCTGAGCGCAATGATGTCGCGTGCTTGGGTGTAATTAATCAGTGGATGAACAGAGAGCTCTTTCTGTTTCACCTTATTTATATATACTTTGGAAAAGTTTTGCGAAGCTGTCATGTAGGGGATGGCTGATTCGGGAAAATTGCGTATGTAATGCAACAGTTCGTCAGGAGAAGAGAATGCCTGGCGTCTGTGTCGCAGATCAACAATCCGTTGTGCATAATACGACCCTATGCCAGGGATGCACTTTAATTCTGTAGTGTCTGCAGTGTTTATGTCAACAGTCTGTCCAGGGCGGAGTTTGTATGAACTGTAGTTCTTTGCTTGTCGTGAATCAGATTCGTTTGTGTATTGTGTTTGCGACCTTCTGTCATCATATAGTCCTGCTGCTCTGCCGGGCTTTATGACATCTGCCGCCATTACTTGTTTTGAAATTGTTATATATGGTTCCAACTGACGATATTTTTCGAGTGTCAAACCATAGAGGCGGGCGAAGTCTTCCTTTACACGGAACCGGCCCCCACGACTGCGATACTTGTATATGCTGCGAACCTGCCAGGGTTGAAGTCCCAGTCGAAGAAGTGTTGTACTGTCTGCTGTATTTGGATCAAAAGGAAACAATTCACAAGGAGCATCAGCAGGATGCGCTCCATCGTATTTGCCAGGTTGAGCATAATATTTGTTTGATGATGCACCATAATGCTTTTCTTTTGAGGTCGTATCGTCTTTTTTGTCAGCGACAAAAGGCAGCAATACAACACCAGCAATAATAACCAGCAATAGTACAATTATGGCATCACGATCATTTTTATTTATTGAGAATTTACTTTTCATTGTTTCAAAATGGTCAAAATCTTTACAAAATTACGCATTTCTTTTTAATTATGCAAGTGCAAAGTAACAAAAAATAACAGAAATGACTATATTGTAAACTCGGAGATAGCAATTCAGAGTGGATTGATTTTTTTAAAAGTTTTTATATTTTTATGAATATGCCCATAAAACCTAAGAAACTAAATTATTATGCATATATGTAGGTGAATTTGCTGCATTAATTTTGCAAAATGTTTCAAGAATTATTTGGTCATCTAAAAAATAATATATAACTTTGCAGTCGTAATTATTAACCAATCAATAACCATAAATTCATGACTAAAGTTTTCCAAAATGGACAACTTTCACGATTGAAAATTAAAAAAAGTTTCCCGTTTTAAAGCCATGATGGAAGTTAGAAAGTTCACGATAACTAAGCGTGACGGTACGAGAGACGAGTTTTCTCTTGACAAAATTATGAATGCCATAGTGAAGGCATTCGAAGCAGTAGAAGAGCCATTTAATGTGGCAAGTATCTCAAAGATTATTAGCCATTTAGATATCAAAGACGATATTACCGTCGAGGATATCCAGAATCAGGTAGAGATAGCTTTGATGAAGGAAGGTTACTATAAGGTAGCCAAGGCTTTTATGCTCTATCGCCAGAGTCACAGCGAGGATCGCGAAACACTTGACAAGTTGAACTTTTTGACAGCCTATATGGTGGCAGCCAATGCTGCAACAGGATCAAAGTTTGATGCTAATGCAAATGTAGAGCATAAAAATATTGCTACTTTGATAGGTGAATTGCCTAAGTCAAATTTCATACGTTTGAACAGGCGTTTGCTTACCGACCGCATTAAGAAAATGTATAGCAAGGAGCTTGCTGACAAATACATTGATATGCTTACACATCATTTTATATATAAGAATGATGAAACGAGCATAGCACCATATTGTGCATCCATCACCATGTATCCTTGGTTGCTTAATGGCACGACATCTATTGGTGGTAATTCCACAGCTCCTACAAACTTGAAGAGTTTCTGTGGCGGTTTCGTTAATATGGTGTTTATCGTTAGTTCGATGCTCAGTGGCGCATGTGCTACACCGGAGTTCCTTATGTACCTGAACTATTTCATAGGTAAAGAGTACGGTTTGGAATATTGGAAGGAGCCAGACAAGGTTGTAGACCTCTCTTTGCGTCAGCGTACGATAGACAAAGTGATTACAGACTGCTTTGAGCAGATAGTATATTCTATAAACCAGCCAACGGGAGCTCGTAATTTCCAAGCTGTATTCTGGAATATCGCTTACTATGACAAGTATTATTTCGAATCACTGTTTGGTAATTTCTACTTCCCTGATGGAAGTCAGCCAGATTGGAACGGCTTGTCATGGTTGCAGAAACGCTTCATGAAGTGGTTCAACAAAGAACGCACAAAGACCGTTCTCACGTTCCCTGTTGAGACCATGGCTTTGCTCGTAGACAATGGTGAGTGCCGTGACAAGGAATGGGGTGATTTCACAGCAGAGATGTATTCTGAGGGCCATTCATTCTTCACATATATGAGTGACAATGCCGATTCACTGTCTTCATGCTGTCGCTTGCGTAATGAGATACAGGACAACGGCTTCTCTTATACCTTGGGAGCAGGTGGTGTGTCAACAGGTTCCAAGTCTGTCTTGACAATAAACATCAATCGTTGCGTACAGTTTGCTGTGAACAACGGCCGTGACTATAAAGAATATCTTGAGGAAGTTATAGATTTGTGCCACAAGGTGCAGATGGCATACAACGAGAACCTGAAAGATCTTCAGTCGCATGGAATGTTGCCATTGTTTGATGCTGGATACATCAACATGTCTCGTCAATATCTTACCATTGGCGTGAACGGATTGGTGGAGGCAGCTGAGTTCTTAGGACTTAAGATTACTGCAAATGACCAATACAAGGAGTTTGTACAGGGTGTTCTCTCTATAGTTGAGAAACTCAATAAGCAGTATCGCTCAAAAGAGGTGTTGTTCAACTGTGAAATGATTCCTGCGGAGAATGTCGGTGTAAAGCATGCCAAGTGGGATAGGGAAGATGGTTACTATGTTCCGCGCGATTGCTACAACTCATATTTCTATGTGGTAGAGGATCAGGGGTTGAACATTATCGACAAATTCAAGCTGCATGGAACTCCTTATATTGAGCACCTGACAGGTGGTTCGGCTCTCCATATGAACCTTGAGGAGCATTTGTCTAAGAAACAGTATCAGCAGTTGTTGCGTGTTGCTGCCAAGGAAGGATGTAACTACTTTACATTCAACATACCTAACACTATCTGCAATGAATGTGGAAATATAGACAAGCGTTATTTGACACAGTGTCCGAAATGTCATTCTAATGACGTGGATTACATGACACGAATAATAGGTTATCTGAAGCGCGTAAGCAATTTCTCTGCTGCACGTCAGAAAGAGGCTGCACGTCGTTTCTATGCAGGTAGTGACCGTATGGGACATCAGTCTGAGCCTTCTCAGCAGGTAGCAGAAAAAAGGAATGTCGGGTAAGAATCTATGAAATATGTAAATACGGGCGTGGTCTTTCAGGAAATACCTGACGAGGTCACGCTCTCTATTAATATATCGAACTGTCCATGCCACTGTTTGGGATGTCACAGTAAATATCTTTGGGAGGATATTGGCGAGCCACTGAATGTGATGTCGCTTGATGTTCTGCTTAAGGAATATGGGGATGATATCACATGCGTTGCATTCATGGGAGGAGATGGAACTCCGAATGAGGTGGATGCGTTGGCGGCTTGGGTGAGAAGCGCATACCCGCATCTGTGTACTGCATGGTATAGTGGGCGTCCAGAGATAAGTAATGAAATACACATAGAGAATTTCAATTATATAAAACTTGGACCATACGTTGAGCGTATGGGAGCATTGAATAAACCAACCACCAATCAGAGATTATACAAGGTTCAGAAAGACTGTTCGCTCAAAGATATCACATCAAAATTTTGGAAAAAGAAATGAAACCATTATTCATAGCAGGTCCGTGCGTTATAGAAAGCAAAGAATTACTTGATGTTGTAGCGCAGGAATTGGTGAGAATCAACAAAATACAGAATGTTGAGATAATCTTCAAGGCTTCTTTTGACAAGGCAAACCGGACAAGTCTGTCGTCATTCAGAGGTCCTGGAATGCAGCGTGGCCTACAGATGCTTGCTGATATTAAGGAGAAGTATGGGTTGCGTATAACTACAGACATTCACGAAAGTTGTCAAGCTTCACCTGTTGCAGAAGTTGTGGATATCATACAAATACCGGCATTTCTCTGTCGTCAGACAGACTTGCTCGTGGCTGCGGCAAAAACAGGTAAGACTGTAAATATAAAGAAAGCGCAGTTCCTGAGTGGGGCAGACATGCAATATCCTACGCAGAAAGTACGTGAGAGTGGTGGAACGGAGGTATGGCTGACAGAACGTGGCAACACTTTCGGCTACAACAACCTTGTGGTGGATTTCCGTAACATCCCTGATATGCTTCAGATAACTCCGCGAGTCATAATGGATTGTACCCATTCAGTGCAGCGTCCAGGTGGTGGTAACGGGTTTACCGCTGGTGACCGTTGTTTCGTTCCTGCAATGGCATTAGCTGCAAAAGCCTTCGGTGCAAACGGATTCTTCTTTGAGGTGCATCCCGATCCGGACAAAGGATTGTCTGATGGTCCCAATATGTTAAGATTAGATGAACTTGAACCACTTATAAACAAATTGAAATGATGAATAAACGTAAGATATTGTCAACTATTCTTCTGGGGATAGGTCTGTCTGCATATTCACAAGAAACATTCAAGGGTGTGCTGACCAATAATGACTATGATGTTTTCATACATTTGAATCTCTATGAGGAAAACGTTAAGATACCCGGCCAGGAAATACTTGGTGAAACGTATGGCTATCTGAAAAAGAAAACCGACTCAAGGGTTTGGGTGATAACAGACGTGGAGTTGGGAGATGATGGAAAAAGTGCCAACATTGAGTTGACAAATGATTATGGTTCAGAGGACCTTACGGCAATGATAACGCTTCAAGATGACGGTAGTTATACATTGAAACAACTTAATGGCAGCACAATTAAGGTGGCAGGCAAAGGAAAATGGATAAAACTGCCCAAGGTATTAACATTTCAGAAAAACGGAAAATAATGAATCAGACCATTAATGACATAATATCACGTCGTAGCGTAAAGAAATATCTGGATAAAGCTGTGCCAACAGACTTGCTTGAACAAATAATAGAGGCTGGAAAATATGCTCCTACAGGCAGAAATAGTCAGTCGCCTATTATAATCGCCGTGACTAATAAAGAGATGCGTGACCGATTGAGTCGTATGAATCTTGATATTATCATGGGTAATAATCTCACTACAAGTTCGGGACATAATGATCCATTTTATGGTGCACCAGTGGTGTTGATAGTGTTGGCAAAAAAGGATGTTGCTACGCGACTGTATGATGGTTCGTTGGTAATGGAAAACATGATGGTTGCAGCTAATAGCCTTGGACTTGGTTCTTGCTGGATTCATCGTGCAAAGGAAATGTTTGAGACAGAGGAAGGAAAGAAGATTCTTTGTGACCTTGGAATCACGGAAGAATATGAAGGCGTTGGCAACTGCATCATTGGTTATGCTGCAGAAAATGCTTGCAAGCCACAAGTGGCAAGGAAAGCAGATTGGGTGTATTGGATCAAATAGGAAATATAGTTTCGGTTATTCGAGAGTATAACTGCAAAGATAAAAACAAGGCTGATTCTGACGAAAAAGAAATCAGCCTTGTTTTTTGTTTGCCATGGAGGGAATGTGTTTAAGTTTGGACAGGAGGTTTAATATGATTCAATGAAGAAGCAGACTTCACAAAAAGGTGAAGCCTGTTTCTTTAAATCTTTAGTTTATAATCTGTTATTATTTGAACAATGTCTTCTTGACAGTGCCGTTACTCATCTTTATTATGTAGATATTACCAGGAATTGGATTGTCTACGGGGCGTCCGTCAAGTGTGAAGTAACCTGTTGTTACTGGTGCCTTCGTTTCTGTTGGCACTTCATCAATGGCTGTAGCTTCATTTTCATCTTCAATGGTAGAGTTTCCTGCCGCTTTGGCATTTACGGATACGAGGCTTGTAAGCGTGATGTTGTCGTAAGCCACGTGAGAATACCAGCGGCCAAGCACGTTCTGCAGTGACTGTATGGTAGCAAACGAGCTGCTCAGCGTAGCAGAGTTGATGATGGTAGAGCCGTTGCGTGTGACGGTGAGCTTCACTCCGCTTGAGTTACCTGTTATCGTGAAGTGGTAGAACTGCGACGGATAATAGGTAGAAGAAATTGTAGCGTGAGAGCTCAGGTATGGGTCACAGGCAATAGAACCCAGCGTTGTGCCGCTGCCGTTTGTCACGGTTGCCGTAGAAGCCTTGCCAGCGAACGTGATGTTGCAGAGTGTTCCGTTACTGCCTATTACAGAAACCGTAGATGCGTTGGCGCTGCCGCTTACGAGTGCGAGGTCAAACTCAAATGTGTAGTTTGAAGCACTGGTGAAGTCAGAGTTGCCGGCGAACGACAGGTTCACGGTGCGGTTGTTATTGTTTCCAAGGTAGATGTGGAAGAAGTGGTTGCTACTGCTCTCAGCTACCTGGTCCATGTTAGCCACACTGCCTGCTGCCACTGCGAAGCCGTAGTTGTTAGAGCTTGCAGACTCGAAGTCGAGCTTGTATGCCTGAGTGTATGCAGTGCCGCTCACCTTAAGGTAGAGTACGCCGCTCTCAAGGCTCAGAGAAGCTGTAGAACCGCTGGCTACGTTAGCCTCGATGATGATGTTAGAGAGGCTGCCGCTTGCTACGCTGCCCACGTTGCCCAGTGCATACTTGCCCGGCGAGAGTGTAGATGAAGAGTTGAACTGGAACACAGGTGCGAGATACTGCGGGCCATACTGCCAGTCCTGAGTGCGTATGTTGAGCGTAGTCATGTCGAGCTTGTCGCCGCTTGCGTTGGCAGAGCCGTTGATGTCGAACACAACTCTTGAGCCTTCCTTCACTGTCATGGTGCCTACGCTCATGTGACCGTAACCGTTGTTGTTAGTGTAAGGCGTAGTCTTTGAGTGGTTGCAAATGTAGAGAGCACTGCCATACTCCATCTCTACAGACTTGTAGTAGCTTGCAGAAGCATCGAGAGAACTGCCGAGGAACAGTTCGGTGAAGCGGTTAGCCCACAGCGCACTGTTGGAGATGCTGCCGTAGCATATCAGCGCACCCTGCCATACGTCGGTCTTGCCAGTGTGAGTGTGTGTTACGTAAGGCAGGTGGGCTGCTGAAGAACCCTGCTTACATACATTGGTGCTGCCAGAGAGACCGTAGCCTGTCAGGCGTATGCGGTCCCATGTGTGCTTAGTCTCGGTGTAGTTCACACGGTCGCCGCCCTCAATGGTAGTGCGTGAGTTAAGGTAGATGGTAGAAGGCTTTGCACCGCTTGCGATAGCCACAGAATATTCAGAGCCGTTTCCGTCTGGCCATACCAGCACGTCCTTTCCGTTGTATGATGTGCTGATGGTGCCGCCGTTGCCGATGCCTGTGCGGTTAGTCCATGTAGATGGCGGTGGAGCCTGTGTCAGGCCTTCCAGTTCGCCAACGAAGAAGCTTGGGTGAGGAGGCTGGTTGTAGCCTTCTGTCTGCCATACCATAGCCTGACGGTACTGGTGGTCATACCACAGAGAAGGCATACGGTAGGAAGTAGGTGTAACGGTGGTGTAAACGCGAATGTATCTGTTGTCAGCAGAGCGCATCACGATTTCCTCACGCCAGTCGCCGAGAATATCACCTGTAGCACATGGGTTCTTCTTGGTACCGTTGATGCAGGCAGTCTCGTAGTTGCCGTGGCCGGTGTCATATATTCTTGAACCGAGTTTGTCAACATACAGATAACCCTCGCTTGAACCAGGACCATTGATGGTCTCTGACAGCAGGTCGCCGTCCCAGTATATGCGCCAGTTCAGTGCCATAGGGTATGGTGTCTGTGCATTCCAGTTGTTTGACATGCTGCTGATATACGTAGGTGATGTAGGATTAGACTGCACATAGCTCAGAGGAACTATGCCAGAACCTGTAGAAGCACCTATGCCGCCAGGATATTCATTAGTGAAGTTGCCAGCCATGCAACGACCATCATCGGCACTGCCTATGGTACGTGCGTATATCTGGCATGTAGCTGCATTGCGGAAGTT
>JAEEHW010000106.1 GCA_016281055.1 Prevotella sp. | reverse complement strand
TCTTAGAGTCGCGGTTGTCTATGAGAGGGTCGTTGAAAGCGTCAACGTGTCCTGAAGCCTTCCATATAGTAGGATGCATGAAGATAGACGAGTCAATGCCCACGATGTTGTCGTGCAGCAATACCATTGACTGCCACCAATACTGCTTGATGTTGTTCTTCATCTCCACACCGTTCTGGCCGTAGTCATACACGGCTCCCAGTCCGTCGTAGATATCACTTGATGGAAACACGAAGCCATACTCCTTGCAGTGGCTTACAATCTTCTTAAATACATCTTCTTGCTGTGCCATTTCTTATATTTTTCGTTTTAATTTTTACTTTAAGGTGCAAAGTTACAAAAAAAACACGAAACAACATAATTATTTCGTGTTTTTTAACTCTATCACATATCCTTAGACCTCAGAAACAAGGTCCCTCTTTTTAAGGCAACGATATGGCTCTTGACGCAACAAATTTTTGTAATGTAATTAGAAATAACCATATTATTCCTGTTTTACCTCAATCTCAAAAAGAATCCATTGTCAAAAATATCGGGCTTTTGCTTACAAATCGTAAGTAAAAGTCCGTTTTTCGTAACACAAAATACTAACGGATGTTAAATTGCATAGGGTATCGTAATAGCTATGCTTTTACACTGTAAAAGCTATCATATTACACTGTAAAAGCATAGCTATTACAAGGTAATACGATAGCTTTCATTTTGTCAAAGCATATATATTGCATTTTATAAATGATGAAGAAGCTAATATTACTCTAAAATGGACAGATTGTATATATGGCAAACTATATCTCACACCCCAAAAAGTAGCCAATCCTATGAATACTCTTTTTTGTGGTTATTTGTGACTACTGCAATATCATTACTTTTTTTATTATAACAATTTGCAACAAATTGATATGTATTTTTATTATTTTGTAAACAAAGTGATATATTTTTAGCTAAATATATTACAATATGAAAGCAAATAATAGATTTAACAATTAAATTGTAAACAATAAGATAGATTTGTCTCTTTTTCTTCGTACCTTTGCCGTTGTATTATTAATAGTTAAGGTAAGTATAAATTAAAAAGTAAGGTAAAAAGGTATGAATATCAAGATAACAGAACTGACAGACAGCCGAGATTCGGTTAACAAGTGGATGGAGCGCTATGGTGTGCGCTTTGGTGTTTACAAGAATGGTGTGTTTAATGAGCAGCTATTCCCATTTGACCCTGTTCCCCGTGTTATAGGGAAGGATGACTGGGCCTATCTGGAGCAGGGTTTGAAACAGAGAGTACAGGCACTGAACAAATTTCTGTGGGATGTCTATCATGAGAAGAAAATCATTAAGGACGGTATCGTACCCGAGGAGTTTGTATATTCGTCGAAAGGCTATATGCCGGAATGTGAGCGAATCAGTCCGACGGGTGGAGTGTATGCTCACATAGCGGGTATTGACTTGGTGGAAGGCAAGGATGGCCAGTGGTATGTGCTGGAGGACAACCTGCGCATACCGAGTGGGGCCAGCTATCCGATGATTGCACGGCAGATAACGCGTCGTGTAGCCCCGTCCACCTTTGCTTCGCATACCATTGCGGATAACCGTGGGTATGCCGACCTGCTGCACGAAATGATGGACGAGATGAATGACGAACGGGGCATATCTGTCATCCTGACCCCGGGACGTTATAATTCTGCCTACTTCGAACATTCCTATCTGGCTGAGAAGACTGGAGCGACACTGGCCTATCCCGGCGATTTGTTTGTGGAGGACAACAAGGTGTATTATTCTGGCATCTACAAGGACCGCACCCGTGTGGGCTGCATCTACCGCCGTGTCAGCGACGAATACATGGACCCGCTGGTGTTCGAGGCATCATCATTGCTGGGCGTACCAAATGTGATGCAGGCTTACAAGGCTGGCAACGTTGCGCTTGTCAATGCAATCGGCAACGGAGTGGCCGACGACAAAGGTATCTACTATTTCGTGCCGAAGATGGTGGAATACTATCTGGGTGAGAAGCCTATCCTTCAGAATGCACCAACCTACCTGCCGTATTTCAAGGAAGACTATGACTATGTGCTGTCGAATATACAGCAGTTGGTCATCAAGGACGTCAGCGAGGCTGGAGGCTACGGTGTGGTGTTCGGCAAGGACCTTTCGGAAAAGGAACTCGAAGAGCTTAAGGCCCTTATCATCAGCCAGCCGCGGCGCTGGATAGCCCAGGAAGTCATAGACTTCAAGGATTTGAAAGTGCTGGATGATGCCGGTTCCCTGTCATCACCTGACGGGTTCGTTGAACGCAAGGCCGACCTTAGGGCATTCGTCGTCAGCGGAAAAGAGACGAAAGTGTGGCGCAGTGGACTGACCCGCTTCTCGCGTAACCCGAACTCCTTTGTGGTCAACTCATCGCAAGGTGGTGGATTCAAGGATACGTGGATCATAGAGGAATAAAATAAAAAGGAGGAAACATTATGGTTAAGAATACGATTATATCGGCCAACAAGGCCAACAGCCTGTTCTGGCTGGGGCGCTACGAGGAGCGCGTCTATATTACGCTCCACTTGATGCGCAAGTGTTATGACAAGATGATAGACGGAGAGATGGAGGACTACTGGCCCTTCTGGCAGAAACTCGACCCGCAGGGTGTCTATCAGACCAATGATGAGTTCACGCTTGGCATGATGTATGACAGCAGCAACCCATGCTCGGTGATGTCGGCGCAAACCAGGGCTATGGACAATGCCATCCTTTTGCGTGAGGAGATTATGTCTGAGACACTGAGTTATCTGGAAATGAGTGTTGCACTGTTGAAGGAATGTGGTGACAAGCAGGAAACGAATGTCATGGTTCTGCAACCCGTAATTGACTGGTCGCTTGCCTTCTGGGGAGCTGCGGAACAGCGGTTGAAGAACCATAAGGCACTGTACATCATGATGATCGGACGCAACATAGAAAACCTTGACATGCTGCTGCGCTTTGAATACTCCTACGAGCGCATTGCACAGGCATACGATTCGGTGAAACACTATTCTCGTCAACTGCCAGGTCTGCTCGACGAGAACATGGAGAATCAGTTGGACGTTCTGATTATCCGCGAGAAATTCAATCTGAAAGACTTAGATTACAAGAACAAGCTGCTGGCGTTTGTCAGTCAGTTGGTAAGGGTATGAAAAGATATTTATATAACTATCAGACTATCGTGACTTTCAGCGAGCCAGTGTCGGCGCATGCTGTTATGCTGAGGTGCCAGCCTGCAAACAATGCATTCCAGACCGTAGAGCAGGAGAATGTCATTGTGTCGCCCGACTACTGGATAAATGCTGGCAAAGACGCTTTCGGCAATCGCATTCTCTTTGGCGGTGCCAGTGAGCCTCATAAGGTGTTCGCTTACATCAGCACGGGCATCGTGGCTACAGAGGCGTATTTCCAGAAACAGCGTGGCGAGAACATGTTCCTGTATAGCCAGCCCTCACAGCTCACGCAATTCAACGATGCAATGCGAGAGGCGGCCTTGACGGATGCAGGGGCAACTACGGCAGAAAAGGCGCGGCAACTGTGCCACAGGGTCTATGAGATGATGACCTATGAGCCTGATACCACTACGGTAGAAACACCCGCAGCCGATGTGTTCAGCCGTCAGTGCGGCGTATGTCAGGACTATGCTCACCTGATGATTTCCTTATGCCGTGCAAACGGGTTGCCCGCCCGCTACGTGAACGGGTTCCTCGAAGGCACTGGCCAGACCCATGCCTGGGTGGAGGTTTTCGATGGCTATAGCTGGCAGGGCTATGACCCTACCCACAACCGTACGCTGCTGCAGCAAGGCTATGTCAAGATAGCCCACGGGAGAGACTCTGCCGACTGTCCCGTCAGCCGTGGCATGTTCTGCGGACAGGCAATACAGCAAACACAAGTCAGCGTAACATTACAAGAACTATGATAAAGACTATAGTATCAACAGAACTGCCCGTAGATGAGCAGTTCCGTATCTGCAAGAATGTAATCCATCACGGCAGTGGAGGACAGCGTTTCTGCGTTGTCACCGGCACGCACGGCGACGAACTGGAGGGACAGATGGTGTGCTACGAACTGTCACGCATCGTCGGTGAGCATCCAGAACTTCTCACTGGTACTCTGGAAATCTATCCTGCACTCAATCCGCTTGGCATTGACACTATACAGCGTGGCATACCAAACTTCGACCTCGACATGAACCGCATCTTTCCTGGTGACCCTCAGGGCACCATGGCTGAGCAGACCGCCCATGCCATCATCGACGACATAAAGGGTGCCGACATGGTCATTGACATACACTCCAGCAATCTCTATTTGCGCGAAACTCCGCAGGTGCGCATCAACGTACAGGATGCCGAGCGGCTGGTGCCGTTTGCCGAGCACCTTGGCACTGACTTCGTGTGGGTGCATGCTGCTGCCACCGTACTGGAGGCCACACTCGCCCACTCGCTCAACAGTACGGGTACACCATGCCTGGTAGTGGAGATGGGTGTCGGCCAGCGCATCAACCACAAAATGTGCCGTAGGCTGGTAGGTGGCATATTGCATCTGATGAAGCACATGGGTATGTGGCGTGGCGAAGTGCCGGCCGACATACAACAGCCGGTTGTATGCAAGGGCGACCGTGTGACATTCCTCAATGCGGAGACCTCTGGCGTATTCCTTACCGAACTTAAGTGCGGCATAACAGTTGCCAAGGGCCAGACCATCGGCCAGATCGTGGACCCACTTCGCGGACGGGTGCTCAGCACGGTCACCTCACCCGTCAACGGCTATCTTTTCACCATCCGTGCCTATCCGGTTGTCTATGAAGGATCGCTGATGGCACGAATCTATAATTCAGAAAAAGAAATATGAGGGAAGAAACTATTTTTGAGATGACGTCGCCCTGTCGCGACAGTTTCCGCATCCGAGGCTACCGTTTTGGAGAGGGAGCCAAGACGTTGGCCATCGTGGGGGCCATGAGAGGCGACGAGGTGCAGCAGCAGTATATTTGTGCTCAGATAGTAAACAGGTTGGGCTTCATTGAACGTCATGGGGGCATTGCCAAGGGCAAGAGCATACTGGTTATTCCATCGTGCAACCCCTTCTCGATGAACGTCAGTCGCCGTTTCTGGGCGATGGACAATACCGACATCAACCGCATGTTCCCCGGTTATGCCAGTGGAGAGACCACGCAGCGCATCGCTGCTGCCGTGTTCGAGGCCCTGAACGGTTTTGAGTATGGCATCCAGTTGGCCAGCTACTATGTGCCAGGAGACTTCATTCCCCATGTCCGTATGCTCAAGACCGGCTATGAGGATGTAGAGACAGCCCGGCTGTTCGGTATGCGCTATGTGACGCTCTATCCGCCTCGCCCCTTCGACACTACGCTGCTCAATTATAACTGGCAACTCTGGAACACTAAGGCTTTCTCCGTCTATGCGGGCAAGACCAACCAGATCGACCTGAAGACCAGCGGCGAGACCATCGATGCCATCCTGCGCATGATGCAACGGACGGGCATAGTTAGTCACGGCTCTTTGGGTGCTGCCTACGAATCTGTCGTCATCGACGAGGTAGAACTCCTCC
>JAEEHW010000105.1 GCA_016281055.1 Prevotella sp. | reverse complement strand
GGCATCCACCGCCGTACCGAGTGAGAGCACCATACCTGCGATACCTGACATTGTCAAGGCTGCCTGGAACGAGGTGAGGATACCGAGAGTGAAGAAGAGGTTGACGATAAGTGCGCAGTTGGCCATCATACCCGGCTTGAAGTTATACATGCAAACCATGTAAATCATCAGCAGCACGAAGGCGATGATCATTGACACGATACCCTGCTGGATAGACTGTGCACCAAGTGTAGGACCTACAACCTCCTCCTGTACGATACGTGCAGGTGCTGGCATACGACCAGACTTAAGAGTGTTGGCAAGGTCTTTTGTATCTTCGATGGTGAAGTTACCTGAAATCTGTGAGTTACCACCAGTGATCTCACCGTTTACACGTGGAGCAGAGTAAACTACGCCGTCGAGTACGATAGCGATAGCCTTGCCTACGTTCTGCTTGGTGAGCTGTGCCCACAGGCGAGAACCCTCGTTGTTCATTGACATTGACACGCATGGACGACCGAAGTTGTCGAACTCATCCTTTGCGTCGGTGATAACGTCACCCTCCAATGGAGCGCGACCGCTTGTAGAGGTAACCTTCAGGGCATGGAGCTCAAAGATGTTCTTTGTGCCCTCAACAGGCTTTGCAGACCAGAGGAGCTTCACGTCAGAAGGAACAACCTTCTTTGCTTCCTCACCGTAGATGAGCTTGTTGATCTCAGCAGTGTCACGCTCGTGAGCATAGCCAACGGTAGAGAGAGCCTGTCCCTGAACTGGCTGGAAGATGGCGAACAGTGGGTTCTGCTTCTTTGCCTTTGCAAGCTCAGCGTCGCTGCTCTTGGCAGCCTTGTCGGCAGCCTTAGCACCAGCGTCATCGTTCTTCTTCAGCACGAACTTGCTTGAAGCCTCCTTCTTGGCAGTGTCGGCAGCCTGTGCAATTTCCTTTGCAGGCTCAGCCTTGGCGGTGTCCACCTTTGCGGTGTCAGCCTTGCCAGAAGCGATGTTAGCCAGACGGGTGTTGAGCTGTGAGAGGTAAGGCATAACCTCGTTGGCGTTGTATGTCTCCCAGAACTCAAGGTTTGCAGAACCCTGGAGCAGCTTACGTACGCGCTCAGGCTCCTTCACGCCAGGCATCTCGACCATGAGGCGGCCTTCCTGACCCTCGAGCTTCTGTATGTTAGGCTGAACGACACCGAACTTATCGATACGGTTGCGCACCACGTTGTAAGAGTTGTCGATAGCGCTCTGCACCTCAGCACGTAGTGCTGTCTCCACCTCAGCGTCGGTGCTCTGTGTTGACACCTTGCCCTTCAGCTGCTGAGTGGCGAAGATCTCAGCCAGGCGGTGACCTGGAGCATTCTTCTTGTAGGCGTTGATGAAGAGAGTGATGAAGTCCTTCTGACTTGTCTCCTCCTCCTTCTTAGCCTCAGCCATAGACTTGACGTAAGCAGCGTCAGTCTTGTGGTCGGCGAGCACGTCGATAACGTCAGGCACGCTGATTTCGAGGATAACGTTCATACCGCCCTTCAGGTCAAGGCCCAGACCAATCTGAGTCTCAAGACACTGCTGGTAAGAATAGACGCCGAGATACTTCACGGAGTCCTTGTAATTCTGAGCGGCGATAGGGTCGCTCATCTTTGCCGCCTGCTTGTCATAGTAGCTTGTAGCTGCAGAGAACGACAAGTAGAAGATACTTGCCAGTGTCAGCAGCACGGCGGTTACAATAACAATTCCTTTGTTTTGCATTTTGTTTTTAGTAATTTTATTTTGTTTTTTATTGTTTTTGTCACATTACACATGCGTGCGCACGTAAAGAATAAAGTGCGCATAACGGCACTATAGCGTGCAAAGTTAATAAAAAACATTGAATTACGGAAATTTTCAGCTCATATTCTTACATTCTTTAATTTTTAATCCCCTATTTTTCAATTTTTAACTCTATAAACAACGTAAGACAGCCGAAAATACGTTCATGAGGCATAAATATCCGCAAAAATATGATTTGCTGGTATCAGCATACAAAAAAAGCGCCCTGTGAGGATAAACATCACAGGGCGCCTCGCTATTTAAAGTGGGTCAAATTTCTAAAAAAGAGTGCTCTCTTTTTTATGCGCGGTGCATCAGTGAAGAGCAACCACACACGGTAGAAATAGCTACCATAGAGCACATAATCAACATTGCTACATTTGTAAACATAATCTTTTTCCTTTCTCAGCTTTAAAGAGGTACGTTAACCTCTTGTTAAACATAATGTTATCCTAATACTTATATCCTCACGGATATGTTGTTTTTTTGTTTTCTGATGCAAAGTTACAAAAAACTGTGTGCGCACACAATTTTTTTAACAGTTATTTTTCAAAACGTTGCGTTTCTTTGATTGAGGTCAAAGAAAGCCTTTTTTTATGACATTTGTTCAGAGTGGTTTTCTGAATGGCATAAAAAGCGTTTTGAGGGCTATGCTGAGAATGTAGATGAGGCATATATGGCAGAGGCTACGTGGTACACCCTCAGATGGCGGTAATGGCCGTGCTGGGGGAGAAAGTGGCGGTGGTTAGACATTACTGTCTTTTATGAAAAAAGCACGCACTTATTGCGGTGCGTGCTTTTTTTGATTATTATTATCGGAGGTTTTTCTGAGTAATCGGAGTAATCAGAATAATCAGAGTATTCCGAGTATTCCGAATATTCCGAGAAACCAGAGTTATCGGAGTACTCCGAGAATTCAGAATACTCCGACCTCCCTTAGATCATTAAAATTTAGAGCTTTGGACCAGCTGCAACGAGAGCCTTTGCTATGTACCAAAGGCAAGTTGCTTTCGTCCCAAAATTATTACAATTTTGGTCCAGCAGCGACGAGAGCCTTACCAGCCTCGTTTGTGGTGTACTTGTCAAAGTTCTTGATGAAGCGTGCTGCCAGGTCCTTAGCCTTTGTCTCCCACTCAGAAGCGTCAGCGTATGTGTCGCGTGGGTCGAGGATGGCTGGGTTAACGTTT
>JAEEHW010000012.1 GCA_016281055.1 Prevotella sp. | reverse complement strand
CTTCATCACAGCGTCGCCTGATGTCAGAGAGAATATCTTTGCCTCCGGCCAGCGCACGCGTGCCAGTGTAAAGGTGTAGTCCTTGATGCGCTTCGCAATGCCAAGTCCCTGAAAGTCGGGATGCACTATGAGTCCTGACGTGGTGACATAGCTCTTGTTGCCCCAGGTCTCAATGTAGCTGAAACCAGCGAAGCGGTCATTCTCGTCAAGAGCGATGACAGCCTTGCCCTCCTTCATCTTCGTTGCCACATACTCATGTGTGCGCTCGGCAATGCCTGTGCCGCGCTTCTTGGCAGCTATGCGTATGGTGTCGAGTATCTCATCGACGTACTTCTCATGTGTGGCGTCTGCCACAAGTATTCTGATGTTTGCCAATTCTGAAATTATGAATTATGAATTTAGTAATTATGCGTTATGAATTATTATATCACCATATCCGGCAATACCGCCGACAGCTCATCCATTATATTAAGGTGTGAAGCCCCCTCACGTATTACAATAAATATGGTGTCGTCGCCGGCGATGGTTCCCAACACGTCGGGCAGCGCCGCCGCATCTATGTTAGACGCTATGCTGCTTGCAAACCCCGGCCGCGTGCGCATCACCGCCATGTTGCCCGAAAACTGTATCGACTCGAACCCAGTCACCAGCGGAAGGTCTTTCTTTGGCTCCGGACGGTGCTGGCGGCGATAGTCATCCTCCTTCGGCAGCACGTAATACTGCTTGCCGTTGCTGTTTGTGGCCTTCGCCACCTGCAGGTAACGCAGGTCGCGCGACACAGTAGGCTGTGTTATCTCTATGTTTTGTCTCGCCAGCGCCTGCATCACTTCTTCATGCGAACTCAGCTCGTTGTTGAGTATCACAAGTCGCAGAGCGGCAAGACGATCATTTCTTGATAGTGGTTGCATGAATATTTATTCATTTAGGACTGCAAAATTACGAATAAATATTCAAACAGCCAAATTTTTCGATAATTATTTTTTATATTTGTTTTCATTCTGCCATAATTCAGTCACATATACTTGATAGCTTTTACAATACCATCAGGAAACTCATAAAAACAACATTTGCCTATTTCTCCAATTTTTCCAATTCAAATCAGATGAGAAGACATAAAAAATGACCAATTCACTGCTAAAAACGACCAAAATGTTTTATAGACTGAATTTTTTTGTATAACTTTGCACTCGCAAATCGGAGACGTGCGCCAATTTTCAATTGTCACGCATTGTGTTTCTATAGCTGACAACTCAATAGGTAATATAATGTGCGGCGTTTTGCTCAACATACTGATATATGAATTAGAATTCGTAGTATTCCTGTGTCTGCTGCTTGTTTATTGGCGTGAGCGGCCATTGCTGGTGCTCACCGCACTGACATGCTTTGCCTTCATGGATGGACAGGCAACACAGCTGTGTCATGTATCGAAACAGGCGAACGACCATGTAATAAAAAAATAGTAAAAAAATCCCTGTTCAAAGGTATGTCGAGCAGATATTTATTCTCTATCATGAAATAATCAGTAAAACTCCGCTATAAAAGTGTTTGACATGAAAGATACAAAACATAAGAAATTAGCAATCATAGTTCCTTGCTATGACGAGGAGTGCATATTGCGCGACAGTGCGGGTGAACTTCTGGCCCTGCTTTCCAGAATGACGCAGGAGCACTTGGTTGACGAAGGCAGTTACCTGCTGATGGTAAATGACGGCAGCACTGACTCTACATGGGATATAATATGTTCACTCAGCATGGCCGACAGTCATGTGCGTGGGGTCAGCCTTGCAGCAAATGTAGGACACCAGAATGCACTCATGGCTGGTTATGCCACTGCACATGCCGACGAAACCGTTGACATGATGGTGTGCATAGATGCCGACCTGCAGGACGACGAGCAGCGCATAGCGGACATGGTGCGCATGTATCTTGACGGAAACGACATCGTTTATGGTGTGAGGGCATCACGCAAAACAGACACATTAGGCAAACGCACTACTGCAAAAGCTTTCTACAAACTGATGCAGGGACTTGGCGTAAAGACGATATACAACAGTGCCGACTTCCGTCTGTTGTCACGCCGTGCCGTGGGACAGCTGCTGCGCTATCACGAGCGCAATCTCTACCTGCGCGGTATGGTGCCACTGCTGGGCTATAAGCAAGCCGTCGTGACCTACAACCGCCGACCGCGCAAGGCAGGCGAAACGCATTACGGACTGGTGCGCATGTGTTCTCTGGCTTTTGACGGCATCACGAGTTTCTCACTGAGTCTCATACATGCCGTATTGTATATGGGCTTGGTGTTCCTGCTCATATCCTTCGGCATACTGGCATGGGTAATATATACATGGTGTTCCGGAAACGCAGTACCGGGATGGTCATCACTCATGGTATCTGTATGGTTCTGCACCGGATGCCTGCTCATGGCGCTTGGCATAGTGGGGGAATACGTAGGCAAGGTATATAAGGAAGTTAAATCCCGTCCGCGCTACAACATAGAAGAATGTGCGGGAATGGAGGAAAATTAGCAAAGCGAATACAACCATACCCCATAGAAGAGAAATCCAGAAGGAATAAAAATGAGATGCAACAAATATGCTGCATCTCTTTTTTGTGATCCGCTTGGGGCTCGAACCCAAGACCCCAACATTAAAAGTGTTGTGCTCTACCAACTGAGCTAGCGGATCAACCTATTTAATGACTTTCCATACACTTTGTGCTGAAAAGCGGTGCAAAGGTACTACTTTTTCTTGAATTATCAGCATAATTTGTGAAAAGATGTTGAAATGTTAGCGTTTTTTAACTAAACAGTTCACGTTACGAAAAGTTTTTTGTAACTTTGCAGTCAGCATATAGCGTTTCCCCCCTTTTTCTGAACTATAACTTATAATCATAAACATCGATGATAGAAGGAAAGATTACCTTTGACCGCATGGCACGGTGGGTGCTGGCAGTGGCTGCCGTGATTGCAGCATTCTTTATAGTGAAGTATCTCAGCGCAGTATTGCTGCCGTTTGTCGTAGCATGGCTGTTTGCATACCTACTCTACCCTTTGGTGAAATTCATCCAATACAGGATGAAGGTCAAGATAAGGGCAGTGAGCATCATCATTGCCATGCTGGTGGTGATAGCAGTGCTTACGGGCATAGTATGGCTTATCATACCGCCTATGGTGGAGCAGTTCGGTGCTTTCACGCGCCTTGCTACGCAATACCTGCACAATGCCACGCACATTAAGAACTTCCCTGATGCCATACAGTGGTGGATGTCGGAGAACAGCAGCGAGATAGAGAAATTCCTGAAGTCGGACAACTTCACCAATGCAATAAAGGAAGCTGCACCACGGCTGTTCAGTTTCCTGGGCGAGACCATGAGCATAATACTTAGTATCATAGCCTCAGCAATCACTTTGCTGTATATGTTCTTCATACTGCTCGACTATGAATATCTGTCAGAGAAATGGATAACGATATTCCCGAAGTCGGTGCGTCCGTTCTGGAAAGAACTGGCAGGCGACGTGGAGGTAGCGCTGAACAACTACATCCGCGGCCAGGGACTGGTGGCAATGATTATGGGCATACTCTTCTGCATCGGCTTCTCTATCATCGGACTGCCTATGGCGATAGGTCTCGGCATACTCATCGGCATCATGGACCTTGTTCCATACCTGCATACGTTGGCATTGATACCCGGTGCGTTCCTCGCTGCCATGAAGGCTGCAGAGACCGGACAGAACTACTGGGTGGTGCTGGGCATGGTGGTTGCCGTGTTCTGCATCGTGCAGCTGATAATCGAATCGATAGTGATACCGAAGATAATGGGCAAGAAGATGGGACTGAACCCTGCCGTACTGCTGCTGTCGCTGTCAATATGGGGTGCGCTACTCGGCTTTATCGGACTGATAATAGCACTGCCGGCCACTACCATCATTATAGCCTACTGGAAAAAGTATGTAACGAAGGAAAGCGAAGAGTCTGCGGAGGCCACGACTACAGTGGCAGAGACGCAAAATCAGTAGTTCATAGAAACAATAAAAGTGTCACGCTGCGTAAGTGTGACACTTTCTTTTTGTAGTCGTTTACTACTTCTTCAATACATAATAGCTTTTCTTTCCTCCCTTAACATTTTGTATGTAGTCTTGTCCTCTCATATCTACCATATGGGCTGCCTCCCCTCTTCCAATGACAACCCGTATTGGTGTCGCTCCACGGGCCTCTGACATCCTTTGCATTGTCATCATTCGTGCCTTTGCGGCCTCTGGTTTTGTAGTCTCTGGAAGGTTCCTAGCGGCCTCACAATTCATTGACATAGCGAATGCCATAACAAATGCTGCTGAAAAAATCTTAAACTGTTTCATAACTTTTTTCCTTTCTTTATATTTTATATTTTAAACTTTATACTCTATACTTTATACTCTACACACTCCCTTATCTTAATGTACCATACTGCATGTCGCACCACAAGCTGTTTACGTGTGCATTCATTGCCTGTTCACGTTCTGCTTCAAACTGAGCCACGAGGTTCTTTACTGCCTTGAAAGCTGCTACCATTGCAGCGATGATAAAAAGTGATGTAAGTTTCATAATTATATATGTTTTATTTGTTTCTGATTTCCGAGTGCAAAGTTACTGCAACTTCTCGTCACACCCAATTAATTCCCTCTTTTTGCGTTTCGCAGCATGCGACAAACGCCTCATAATGCGACAAAAGTCAGAAATGACCTGTTATTCTGTCGCAAAAGCAGAGAAATATATGCAAAATACAAATAATCGATTTGGCAGTCTGAGGATTTTTATGTAACTTTGCCTTCTGAAATAACCATACGAGTAATGCTATACCTTATTCCCACTCCGGTAGGAAACCTGGAGGACATAACATACCGCGCCGTAAGACTGCTGAAGGAGGCAGACCTTATACTCTGTGAGGACACGCGCACCAGCGGACTGCTGCTGAAACATTTTGACATCAGTGGCAAGCGACTCATGGCGCACCACAAATTCAATGAGCACGGCACCACCGCCACGGTCATAGAGCGACTGAAAGGCGGCGAGATGGTATGCCTCATCACCGATGCCGGCACACCAGGCATCAGCGACCCGGGGTTCTATCTCGTGCGCGAGGCTGTGGAGGCAGGCATCGAGGTGCAGACACTGCCCGGAGCAACGGCTTTCGTGCCGGCACTCGTCAGCAGCGGACTGCCATGCGACCGATTCTGCTTCGAAGGTTTCCTTCCACAGAAGAAAGGCCGCCAGACACGCCTCAAGGAACTTGCCGCAGAACCACGCACGATGATAATATACGAGTCGCCGCGCCGCGTGGTCAAGACCCTTGAGCAGTTCTGCGAGGTATTTGGCACGGAACGTCACATGAGTGCATGCCGCGAGATATCCAAGATACATGAAGAGAGCGTGCGCGGCACCATCGCTGAGGTGCTGGCGCATTTCAACGAGCACGAACCCAAAGGCGAGTTCGTGCTGATAGTAGAGGGATGCTCTGCCTCCACCGCCTCCAAAGGAGAGGAGACACTTATTGATGAAGCCTCAAAAGCCGAACGTCCCCACCATGAAAGCAAATATCAACGTAAGATGAGGGAGAGAGGTGAGTGATGGAAAGGCTTTTGCACTATACATGGAAGCACAAGATGTTTCCACTGGGAACATTGCGCACAACCGATGGAAAAACCGTAGAGGTGATAAATCCTGGACTGTATAACCACACAGACGGTGGTCCGGATTTCTTTAATGCCAAGGTAAAGATAGACGGAATGTTGTGGGTCGGCAATGTGGAGGTGCACTTGAAGGCAAGCGACTGGTACCGGCACCACCATGACAGTGACCCTGCATACAACAATGTCATACTCCATGTGGTTGAAGTAGCCGACATAAACGTAGAAACGGCTGACGGAAGCACGTTGACGACTGTGGAGATACCTGTTCCCGACGATCTGCGCGAGAATTACGAGATGTTGCTGAATACGGAGTTGTTTCCTTCATGCTATAGTATAATACCACATTTGCCTCGGCTAAAAGTACATTCCTGGCTGAATGCACTGCAGTCAGAGCGCCTTGAACAAAAGACCCGTGCCATGGAGGAACGCGTAAAAACTATGGGAGGATCATGGGAAGACGGTTACTTCGCAACGCTGGCGCGGAATTTCGGATTCAGCATAAACGGAGAAGCATTTGAGACATGGATGCGCCACATGCCCATGCAGGCTGTGGCTCATCATCGCGACGACCTTTTCCAGATAGAGGCGATGTTCATTGGGCAGGCAGGACTGCTCGACAAGGTTGAGGAGCGTTATTCCAAGGAATACAAATACCTTGCGACGAAATTCGGACTGACACCGATGGATGCATCACAGTGGAAATACCTGAGGACACGTCCGCAGAATTTCGCTCATGTACGGTTGCTTCAATTGGCTAAGATGTATTACGAGCGTCGTACGGGACTGAGCGAACTGCTTGCATGCAAAGACGTAGATGCTATCAGCAAACTATATGACATAAAAGGTTCGAAACTCGACCTCCTCATAATAAACACCGCTGTGCCCACAATATTCGCATACGGCCGCCACCATGCCAAAGAAGAATTATGCGAGCGGGCCTTTAGCCTTCTTGAATCAATGCATGCAGAGGACAACAAGATAATACGCATGTGGCAGGACTGCGGCATGGAAGTGAACAATGCTGGCGACACACAGGCTCTCATACAGTTAAAGAAAGAATATTGCGACAAGAAAGAATGTGTGCGCTGCCGTTTCGGTTACGAGTTCCTATCGGGTGACAACCGCAACGCTTTTTTCTCAGAAAATAATTAACAACCTATAAATAATGGTACTGAATTACATTTTTGTGGCTTTCTTCGTGATTGCCTTCATCATCGGACTTGTCAGGCTCATCTTCATGGGCGATGTAGAGGTGTTCCCAAACATGATGAACTCTACGTTTGATTCATCAAAGACAGCCTTCGAGATTTCACTTGGACTTACAGGCGTACTCTCGCTGTGGCTCGGCATAATGAAGATAGGAGAGAAGGGCGGCGTGGTAAACGTCATAGCACGTCTGTTGTCACCGGTGTTCTGCAAACTCTTTCCTGACATTCCGAAGGGGCATCCTGTGACTGGCAGCATTTTCATGAACATTGCCGCCAACATGCTGGGATTGGATAATGCTGCCACTCCGCTCGGACTGAAGGCCATGGAACAGATGCAGACTCTTAATCCGAAGAAAGACACTGCCACTAACCCCATGATTATGTTTCTCGTGCTCAACACGTCGGGGTTGACATTAATACCCGTCAGCATTCTCGTGTACCGCGCGCAAATGGGAGCGGCACAGCCTACGGATGTCTTTATCCCAATACTGCTTGCCACATTCTTCGCCACGTTGGCTGGTATCATCATCACATGCCTATACCAGCGCATCAACCTTTTCAACAAGGTGCTGATGCTCACTCTTGGCTGCATGTGCCTTGCCGTTGCCGGTATCATCTGGGGATTCTCACAGATGGACAAGGAAATGATGAATGTCGTTTCCACCTCTGTTGCCAACATACTTCTGCTGACCATCATCGTTGGCTTCATCCTTGCCGGTGTAAGAAAGAAAATCAACGTCTATGACGCCTTCATTGAAGGGGCAAAGGACGGTTTCACCACCGCCGTGCGCATCATCCCTTACCTCGTCGCCATCCTCGTGGGCATCGGCGTGTTCCGTGCCTCTGGCGCGATGGACTGGCTCATTGACGGAATAAAATGGTGCGTGGTGGCCTGTGGCATAGATGCAGACTTCGTTGGTGCACTGCCAACGGCACTGATGAAACCGCTGTCGGGAAGTGGCGCACGCGGAATGATGGTGGATGCCATGACCACATACGGCGCTGATTCATTCATCGGACGCCTGTCATGTATCTTCCAGGGAAGTACCGACACTACCTTCTATATATTAGCAGTATATTTCGGCAGCGTAGGCATACGCCACACACGTCATGCCGTGGCCTGCGGACTGCTTGCAGACCTTGCGGGAATCATTGCAGCCATTGCCATCTGCTACATGTTCTTCTGACGTGACACATAGCGGTCATACCTTAGTGCAGGCATACCGAGAGCCATGATGGCAAACACCTTTTCGCGCTTCGGCAGTCCGAGCAGACGTGCGGTTTTCTTCACTCCCCACATCTCGAAGGCTGTCTGTACGAATCCAAGGTAAACCTGACTCACGCCAAGGCTCTCAGCCATGAGCGAAGCGTTCTGATAAGCAAGGTTACAGTCTTGATAACCGAAGCGTGATTTCTTCGGGGCTGTGATAAGCAATATAGCACGACAGTCAACGGTGGCGGGGCGAAGTCCCCGCTGCCGTTTTTCGTTCATCAACGATAGTTCAAGCGCCTGTTTGTAAAGTGTTGGAGAGAAACGCTGCAGTAATGCCTTGACAGGTTTCCACATCAATGGTTTGGCAAGCATCATGAAATGGTGCATGACCTTGTTTTCTATCTTACTCAGCAGCTCGCCGTCAGTGATTAAACGCACGGTGACGTTACGGCTGTTTTCTGCCGTTGGAGCACATCGTGCAGCCTCCTGTATCATGTTGAGACTGCGCTGTGGAATGTCCTTGTCTGTCATGGTACGGTTGCTACGCCGCGAGCGTATCAGTTCGAGCACGCCCTCCGGCGACGGCAACAGTTCGCGCTCTATCTTCCTTATGCTGCCGTCCTCAAACCCAGAATGATGGAAAGCCTCCGTCGGACAGACACAGACACACTGACCACAACCTATGCACATGTCGGGGCGCACCACTTCTATTTCACTGCCCTTTCCATCCTGTGCGAGCACGTATGACGAGCACACCATATAACAACGGCCGCAACGTGTACATTTCTCCTTATTTATATATATACCGTTCATGAATGCAAAATTACAAAAAATATGTGTTTTTGTGCTATTGATGGGGGAAAAAACTTCCTTTTGTAAAGAAAAGTTTTGCATATTCACAACTTTTGAGTAACTTTGCACCTAAACTGAATAAAAGTATAATATAAACAATATGAAAACCAACCTATCATGTGTTGCCACACGCATGGCGGCACTACTGTTTTTGTTTAATCTCTCTATATCGCTGACAGCTGAGACACTGCCCTATCAGAACCCTCGTCTGTCTGCCGAAGAGCGTGCCCGCGACCTTTGTTCGCGCCTCACGCTGGAGGAGAAAGCACAGATAATGATGAACGGCTCAGCGGCCGTGAAACGACTCAACGTGCCCATGTATGAATGGTGGAGTGAGGGACTGCACGGCGTTGGCCGTAACGGTTATTCCACTGTGTTCCCCATAACGATGATGATGGCGGCAACATGGAACGACGAACTGGTATATAAAGTGTTTGACGCCGTAAGCGACGAGATGCGCGTGAAGAACACCCAGGCACGACACGCCGGCATGATAACACGCTACCAAGGCACATCCGTATGGACTCCAAACATCAACATCTTCCGTGACCCTCGATGGGGACGCGGACAGGAGACATACGGCGAAGACCCATATCTGACTGAGAAAATGGGACTGGCCGTAGTGGCAGGATTGCAGGGCACTGACCTCAAGACGGGAAAACTCAACGGACGATACTATAAGCTCCTTGCATGCGCCAAGCACTTTGCCGTGCATTCCGGGCCGGAATGGAACCGCCACTCGTTTGATATCCAGCAGCTGCCTGAGCGCGACCTGTGGGAGACATACCTGCCAGCCTTCAAGGCGCTTGTGCAGAAAGGCAACGTACGCGAGGTGATGTGCGCATATCAGCGCATAGACGGAGACCCATGCTGTGGTAACAACCGCTACCTGCAGCAGATACTGCGTAATGAATGGAACTTCAACGGACTGGTGGTGTCTGACTGCGGCGCCATAGGCGACTTCTGGATAAAAGGACGCCACGAGGTCAGCGATGATGCAAAGGGAGCATCTGCAAAGGCTGTAATCAGCGGTACCGACGTGGAGTGCGGTGGCAACTACAAGAGTCTGCCCGATGCAGTGAAGGCCGGACAGATAACAGAGGCACAGATAGACACCAGCGTGGTGCGACTGCTGAAGGCTCGCTTTGAAGTAGGCGACTTCGATTCTGATGATTTCGTGATATGGACACACATTCCTGAGAACTGTGTTGCATCAGACGAACACAAAGCGCTGGCACTCGAGGCTGCACGACAGGGAGTGGTGCTGCTGCAGAACCGCAACAATATCCTGCCGCTTAGCAAGGAAGCCAAGATTGCAGTGGTCGGACCAAACGCAAAGGATAGCCTCATGCTGTGGGGCAACTACTCAGGTTTTGCCACAAAGACTGTCAACATCCTGGAGGGCATACAGTCAAAGGCAAAGAACGTGAAATACATCGAGGGCGCTGGTTTCGTCAACAATGAGGTGCTCATCAGCCGCTATGGCAACTTCGTCAACAAAAGCGGAAAGAAAGGCATGACCGGCACTTATTTCAACAATACCAAACTAAGCGGAGAACCAGTAGCGACAGTGGATTACACCGCACCGATAAGCCTTGACAACGGAGGCGCTACTGTATTCGCTCCTGGAGTGAACCTTGAGGAATTCTCTGCACGATACGAAGGTGTTTACAAAGCAACGGCTACAGAAACACTGCTCATGGAACTGTCATGCGACGACGGAATGCGTGTAATATGGGACGGTGACACCATATATAACCAGTTCCGCTCACGAGAGAGAATGCAGAAACTGGTGCAAAACCTTAACGTTGAGGCTGGCAAGGAATATCACATGGTGATTGAATACCTGCAGCACTCAGCCATAGCTACCATGAAGTTTGATCTCGGAATAAAATCTGCATTGACAGTAAACGACATTGTGAAACAGACCAAGGGATGTGACTACGTCATCTTTGTCGGCGGCATATCGCCTGCCTTGGAAGGAGAAGAGATGAAAGTTGACGCACCGGGATTCAAAGGTGGCGACCGCACCAGCATCGAACTGCCGCAAAGCCAGCGTGACCTTGTGAAGGCTTTGGCCGATGCCGGTAAGAAGATCGTATTTGTAAACTGCTCTGGAGGTGCCGTGGCACTGACTCCCGAAGCCACACGATGCGACGGTATGCTGCAGGCATGGTATGCAGGAGAACAAGGAGGCACTGCCATTGCCGATGTCATCTTCGGTGATGTAAACCCATCTGGTAAACTGCCAGTGACATTCTACAAAGACGACTCGCAGCTGCCCGACTTCCTTGATTATACGATGAAAGGACGCACCTACCGATATTTCCACGGTGAGCCGTTGTTCCCATTCGGTCACGGACTGTCATATACCACATTCGAGAAAACTCTTGAGCGGTCAGACCCATACCAGGGCGGATGCTATGTTCAGGTACGTGTAAGCAATACCGGTAAGCGTGACGGCGAAGAGGTAGTACAGGTATATCTGAAAAAGCCAGGCGATACTGACGGCCCTATAAAGACACTGCGTGCATACCAGCGTGTGGCACTGAAAGCAGGCGAAACAAAAACCATAGCCATCCAGCTTGACAACGACCAGTTGGAATGGTGGAACAAAAACACAAACACCATGCAGACACTCAATGTGGGAGAATATGAAATTGAAGTGAAATAGATATAGGGTTATAGTTAAAATATCTTAACGAAAGTTATATCTGCATAAAATCGGCATTGCAGATATAACTTTTTTGCTATATAATTATGTGGTTACAGAAAAAAGTCGTACCTTTGCACCCGATTTTCGCCCTTTCGCATGTTGAGAAAACACTACGAAAGGCAGAAATTCAGTGTATGTGATAACGTTCACATATCACTGTAATACATTGGAATACAAACAAAACAAAATAAATAATAACAAAAAAACAAAAACAAAATGCCTACAATTCAACAATTGGTAAGAAAAGGCAGAAAGGTACTTGTAGACAAGAGCAAGTCACCAGCTCTGGACTCATGTCCTCAGCGTCGTGGTGTGTGCGTGCGTGTGTATACAACTACCCCTAAGAAGCCTAACTCGGCTATGCGTAAGGTAGCCCGTGTTCGTCTGACGAACTCAAAAGAAGTAAACTCCTACATCCCAGGAGAAGGTCACAACCTGCAGGAGCACTCTATCGTGCTGGTGCGCGGCGGTCGTGTAAAAGACCTGCCAGGTGTACGTTACCACATCGTTCGCGGTACTCTCGATACCGCTGGTGTTGCTAACCGCACACAGCGTCGCTCTAAGTACGGTGCTAAGCGTCCTAAGGCTGTGAAGAAGTAAGAAAGTAATTAAGAATAGAGAATTAAGAATTAGCCGGCAGCGACCGGTATGTTTTTATAAATCTTAAGTCTTAACTCTTAATCTTAACTAAAAGCTGGTTGAGTAAATGCTCCGGAGGGAGCGTTGAAGACCGGAAACAAACAACCAACATCAGTCGTTTTGGAAACGACAGCAATTAAAACAACAAATGAGAAAAGCAAAACCAAAGAAACGCGTGATCCTTCCGGATCCAGTGTTCAATGACACTAAGGTGTCTAAGTTCGTTAACCATCTTATGTTTGATGGTAAGAAGAACATTTCCTATGACATTTTCTATGCAGCCCTCGAGACCGTGGGTGAGAAGATGAAGAGTGAGGAGAAGCCAGCTCTCGAGATTTGGAAGCAGGCCCTCGACAACATCACTCCACATGTTGAGGTAAAGAGCCGTCGTATCGGTGGTGCTACCTTCCAGGTGCCTACAGAGATACGTCCAGACCGTCGTGAGTCTATCTCAATGAAGAACCTTATCTCTTTCGCTCGCAAGCGCGGTGGTAAGGGCATGGCTGAAAAGCTCGCTGCTGAAATCATGGACGCATATAACAACCAGGGTGGTGCCTTCAAGCGTAAGGAAGACATGCACCGCATGGCTGAGGCTAACCGTGCATTCGCACATTTCCGTTTCTAATCTAAAATTAAGGAGGAAAATAAGAAATGGCTAAGCACGATTTGCATTTGACTCGTAACATCGGTATCATGGCTCACATCGATGCCGGTAAGACAACAACTTCTGAGCGCATCCTCTTCTACACCGGTAAGACTCACAAGATCGGTGAGGTGCACGAGGGTGGCGCTACAATGGACTGGATGGAGCAGGAGCAGGAGCGTGGTATCACTATCACATCTGCTGCTACAACATGTTTCTGGAACTATGACGGAAAGCAGTACAAGATCAACCTCATCGACACTCCGGGACACGTTGACTTCACCGCTGAGGTGGAGCGTTCATTGCGTGTGCTCGACGGTGCCGTGGCTACATACTGTGCAGTAGGTGGCGTTGAGCCACAGTCTGAGACTGTATGGCGTCAGGCTGACAAGTATAACGTTCCTCGTATCGGCTACGTGAACAAGATGGACCGCTCTGGTGCAAACTTCTTCGACGTGGTTCAGCAGATGAAGGACGTTCTGGGTGCTAACCCAATTCCTCTCTGTGTGCCTATCGGCGCTGAGGAGAACTTCAAGGGTCTTGTTGACCTCATCAAGATGAAGGCTATCCTGTGGCACGATGAGACCATGGGTGCTGACTATGACGTAGAGGACATCCCTGCTGACCTCGTTGACGAGTGTAACGAGTGGCGCGACAAGCTCCTTGAGTCTGCAGCAAACTTCGACGATGCTCTCATGGAGAAGTACTTCGAGGATCCTTCTACCATCACTGAGGAGGAAATCATCAAGGCTATCCGCAAGGGTACCATCGCACTCGAGTGCGTTCCAATGCTCTGTGGTTCTTCATTCAAGAACAAGGGTGTGCAGACCATGCTCGACTACGTTTGTGCTCTGCTGCCTTCTCCAATGGATACAGAGAACATCGTTGGTACCAACCCAAGCACTGACGAAGAGGAAGATCGTAAGCCATCTGAGGATGAGCCTACATCAGCTCTCGCATTCAAGATTGCTACCGACCCATACGTTGGTCGTCTCGTATTCTTCCGCGTTTACTCAGGTAAGATCACCGCTGGATCATACGTTTACAACCCACGTTCTGGCAAGAAGGAGCGCGTGAGCCGTCTGTTCCAGATGCACTCTAACAAGCAGAACCCTGTAGAGGAAATCGCAGCTGGTGATATAGGTTCTGGCGTAGGTTTCAAG
Source organism: Prevotella sp. (assembly GCA_016281055.1). Taxonomy (GTDB): domain Bacteria; phylum Bacteroidota; class Bacteroidia; order Bacteroidales; family Bacteroidaceae; genus Prevotella. Next base: position 4,290 of record JAEEHW010000012.1, on the reverse strand, counting down.
GACATCCGTACTGGTGACACCCTCTGTGCTGAGGACAAGCCAATCGTACTGGAGTCTATGACCTTCCCTGACACCGTTATCTCTATCGCCGTTGAGCCTAAGTCACAGGCCGACATCGCTAAGCTTGACAACGGTCTCGCTAAGCTCGCCGAGGAGGACCCAACATTCACCGTACGTACCGACGAGCAGTCTGGTCAGACCGTCATCTCTGGTATGGGTGAGCTTCACCTCGACATCATCATCGACCGTCTGAAGCGTGAGTTCAAGGTAGAGTGTAACCAGGGTAAGCCACAGGTTAACTACAAAGAGGCTATCACTCAGGAGGTCAACCTCCGCGAGGTATATAAGAAGCAGTCTGGTGGTCGCGGTAAGTTCGCCGACATCATCGTCAACATCGGTCCTAAGGACGAGGATTACACCGAGGGCGACCTGCAGTTCATCAACGAGGTGAAGGGCGGTAACGTGCCTAAGGAGTTCATCCCTGCAGTGCAGAAGGGCTTCGAGGACTGTCTGAAGAACGGTGTACTCGGTGGCTATCCTGTAACAGGCCTGAAGGTAACACTTATCGATGGTTCGTTCCACCCAGTTGACTCTGACCAGCTTTCATTCGAGCTCGCAGCACGTAACGCCTTCAAGAACGCATGTCCTAAGGCAGGTCCTTGCCTCATGGAGCCTATCATGAAGGTAGAGGTTGTTACTCCAGAAGAGAGCATGGGTGACGTTATCGGCGACTTGAACAAGCGTCGCGGTATGGTACAGGGCATGGACGATGCACGCTCAGGTGCCAAGATCGTGAAGGCAATGGTTCCATTGGCAGAGATGTTCGGTTATGTAACCGCTCTGCGTACCATCACTTCTGGTCGCGCTACTTCTTCTATGGAGTACGATCACCACGAGCCAGTATCAGCATCTATCGCCAAGACTATCCTTGAGGAGGCCGGCGGTCGCGCTGACTTGGTGTAAATAAAAACCCACCCCCTGCCCTCCCAAGGGGAGGGGGCGGATTACTGTCGCTGAGCAAATGACTCTTTAGCGGCAGCATATAATTATCAATTTTCAATTATCAATTATCAATTAAAAAAAACATGAGTCAGAAAATTCGTATCAAGCTGAAGTCATACGACCACACACTCGTTGACAAGTCAGCAGAGAAAATCGTAAAGGCCGTTAAGGCTACAGGCGCTATCGTTAGTGGTCCTATTCCACTCCCAACACACAAGCGCATCTACACCGTGAACCGCTCAACCTTCGTAAACAAGAAGAGCCGTGAGCAGTTCCAGCTCTCAGACTACAAGCGTCTGATTGACATCTACTCTTCTACCACGAAGACCATCGACGCTCTCATGAAGCTCGACCTCCCTTCAGGTGTAGAGGTAGAAATCAAGGTGTAGTTTCCCGCAGCCTTGATGCTGACAATAAAGATTAAGCCAGACATTCGGCATTGTTGCCGTATGTCTGGCTTTTTTTGTATCCTGTCATTAGCCGGCAAATGTGTGCGCATAGGAAAAGGATAACGCACAAAAGTTATAAAGTAGAATTATTATAAAGTAGAATTATATTCTTTTGCTAATCGCATTTCCTTGCATCTTGTCGATGCAAGCAATGATATCCGCTTCGCATTTTCTGGAAGGTTTTGCAAAACCATTTATATAACGGCGCAGTTCTGAAGGGCTGATGCCGGCAGAATGTGCGAACGCTGCTGTGTCAACATCCCTATGTGTGAGGAAGAACAGTTGTATGGCTGTTGGTTCTGCATCCTCATATTCGAAACTCTCAAAACTGATGTCTTCGTCAATGTTTCTCCAGTGTATCCCGTCAATCCCAATAGTATATGCCACCCTTTCCTCATCTGTAGCATTGTGAAGTTTCGGATACCACAACAGTGATTGCTTGAACTCCTTGCCAGCGCTGTCTATCCCATATATATGGTCACCGTCAAATCTAATTGCAACTAATTTCATGATATTCTCCCTTTCTATTTGTTAATTGCCAAAATATTCATTCCAGCGTTTCACTATAATGTCACTATTATCATCTATTATCGTGCATATCTTACGCATATCACCAGCTTGGTTGATGTTGCAAAGATAAGTGTTTTCTTTCAAATAAGCAATAGATAAAGCCTTTTTATTTGAAATTCTCTACAAGAACATTTTTTTTTCCGAGTGCGAAGGTACTACGAATCTGTCGCAACTGGGTTGCAAAGATGCAAGGCTACATCACATCCTCCTCATCTTCCATCTCGTCGTCGTAGATTGGCAGTTGCTGCGTGGGTTCTTCGCTGCCTATTAGTAAATGCAGGTAGTTCTGCATCTCTATCTGCCATATATCGGGCTTTGTGTATTCTTTCTTTTCCATTTTTACTTAATCGCGATTTTTTTCTTTCCGTTAATGTATATGCCTGGCAGTGTAGGCTTGCCGCTCAGACGAGTGCCGTCGAGAGTGAACCAAACATAACATATAAATAATTAAAAATTGGTCCAACTCACGCAAAAAGATTTGCTTGAGTCAATGCTATTTAGTATATATGCGGCATATTTAAGTAATATTGATGCAAAAATATTTGCATGAGTTATGATTATTTCATTAAATCTTCTCGATTTTAGCATTTTTTGTACAGATTTCGCCTAATACTCAATAAAATTGAGTAACTTTGTGCCCATAATTGAAAACCCAAGGCAAGCGATATGAAAACAGAAAAACAAATGGCTATGGCTGCAGCTGAATTTGCAGAGCGGTGGAAAGGCAGAGGATATGAGAGGGGCGAGTCGCAACCCTTCTGGATTGACTTGCTTACAAATGTCTTTGGCATTGAAACACCATCGGATGGCTTTATCACTTTTGAAGACCATCGAATGGTAGATGCCTCCAACTTTATAGATGGCCGTATTCGCTCTACCCGAGTACTGATTGAGCAGAAATCCTTGGGGAAGGATCTTCGTGCAGGCATCCGTCAAAGCGACGGCTCTCTGCTTAATCCCTTCCAACAAGCCCGTCGTTACGTAGTATCGCTTCCGGTTTCTGAGCATCCTCGTTGGATTGTTACTTGCAACTTTGCTGAGTTTCTTGTCTATGACATGGAGCAGCCAAATGGGGAACCTGAACAGATTCTCTTGGAGAATTTGGGTAAAGAGTATTATCGCCTGATGTTCCTTGTTGATGCCAAAAACGAGCATCTTAGCAAGGAGATGCAAGTCTCTATGCAAGCTGGTGAGATAGTTGGCAAGATTTATGAGGCTCTTTTGAAGCAATACGATGATAATAGCCCCGAAGCACTCCGTTGGCTCAATATCCTATGTGTCCGCATTGTATTCTGTCTTTATGCTGAGGACGCAGGAATCTTCACGCATGAGCAGTTTCATGATTTCCTTGTTCGCTATGAGGCCGAGGATATGCGTCGTGCTTTGCGTGACCTCTTTGAAGTGTTGAACACACCGCCAGAGAAGCGTAGTAGGTATCTTAAAGACGATTTAAAAGCCTTCCCCTACACTAACGGAGGACTGTTTGAAGAAGAAATAGAAATTCCTCAGTTCACCGAAGAACTTAAGGCTGCTCTTTTACAGAATGCCAGCCTTGACTTCGATTGGTCGGAAATATCGCCAACTATCTTTGGAGCGGTGTTTGAGAGCACACTTAATCCTGAGACACGACGGAGTGGTGGCATGCACTACACTTCTATCGAGAACATTCATAAAGTCATCGACCCGCTTTTCTTGAATGACTTACGCCGTGAATTGGACGAGATACTGGAAGAAAAGGTAGAGCGGCAACGGCAGAAGAAACTCGACGCTTACCAAGACCGCTTGGCCTCGCTGACTTTCCTTGACCCTGCGTGTGGTTCAGGCAACTTCCTTACCGAGACTTATCTTTCACTCCGCCGTTTAGAGAATGAGTGCATCCGGGAACGCTATCACGGCCAGGCATTCCTCGGCTTTGAGGAAGTGAACCCAGTCAAAGTGAACATCCAACAGTTCTACGGTATAGAGATCAACGACTTTGCAGTGACCGTAGCCACAACGGCCCTATGGATTTCTGAGGCTCAGATGCTTCGTGAGACAGAGAGGATTATCCGCCGGGACATTGAGTTCTTGCCACTGAAGTCGTATACCAATATCCGTGAGGGGAATGCACTGCGGATGGACTGGGATATTATAGAAGAGAAGTCTGACATACCGACTATACATGCCAACAATGTCCATTTGATTGTTGAACCTGAACCGACAGTCGCAAGTGAACCCATAGTTGATTATGATGAACTGAATGTTGTGACTAAAAGTTTCGATGGCAACG